>JANPFZ010000393.1:0-7167 GCA_031423655.1 Polaromonas sp. | reverse complement strand
CTAGCATAAAAAAGGCCATGCACTAAAGACTTATGCACAAAAATTTTGCTCCAATGCGGTATCGCCAGGTCGTCAAGTCAAGTTGCGCTATCAAACCAATAGCGACTGTAAGTCGTTGATTTATATAGAAACTTTCGATTGCTTGATTTCCGGGCAATCTAGGCAAAGCCTTGATTTACATGGCCTCAGGGCTGCTGCCGGACAATCTATCAACAAAGTTATCCACAGAAATTCTGGAAATCTTTAAAGCAGTGATAAATCAAGGACTTAGCGCTTCTTTCGTATGTGATGAACTAGAAACACGCAGTAAAGAGTGCGCCGCGTGACTTTCTGGCTGCAAGTGGTGGTGGCCACGCCAGTCCACGCGCTGATCAGCGGCCTGCTTACCTACCGAAGTGAGATGCAGCTGCCCGCCGGCACGCTGGTGCGCGTGCCGCTTGGCCATCGTGAGGTGTTGGGCGTGGTGTGGGGCCAGCTGCCGGACAGCGGCGACCTGCCGGCATCGCAGGCGCGCAACATTGCAGGAAGGCTGGATGGGCTGGCGCCGCTGGCCGCCACCTGGTGCGCGCTGGTCGCGTTCACTGCCAGCTATTACCAGCGGTCCCTCGGCGAAGTCGCGCTGGCCGCGCTGCCGCCGCAGCTACGCGAGCTCAGCGCGGTGCAGCTGGCGCGCCGCTTGAAGCGGCCAGCGGCGGACACCAGTCACGCCGAAGTCGCTACTGATTTAGTAGCACTCAGCGTAGAACAATCAAGGGCTCTGGCCGAATTTTATGCCGATACCCGGCCCGCACTGCTGTTCGGCGCCACCGGCAGCGGCAAAACCGAGGTGTATCTGCGCGCCGCCGCCCGCGTGCTGGCGCAAGACCCGGGCGCGCAGGTGCTGGTGATGGTGCCCGAGATCAACCTGACGCCGCAGCTGGAGGCGCGGTTTCAGGCGCGCTTCGCCCACCTGGGCCGGGAACGCGTAGTGGCGCTGCACAGCGGCTTGAGCCCAGCCCAGCGCCTGAAAAGCTGGCTCGCGGCCCACGCCGGCCACGCCCGCCTGGTGCTGGGCACGCGCATGGCGGTGCTGGCGTCGATGCCGAAGCTGCGGCTTCTGATCGTCGATGAAGAGCACGACCCGAGTTACAAGCAGCAGGAAGGCGCGCGTTATTCGGCGCGCGATCTGGCGGTGTACCGGGCGATGGTGGAGACGGATCATGCTACTGGCGAAACGGCAAGTACGGGAAGCAACGTGCGCCGCGCCGGGCCCGCTTCCGAAGCAAGCACAGCCCCCTCGGGGGGCATCCTTCGACAGGCTCAGAACGATCGGGCAGCAACGACAAGCGTGGGGGCTTGCAGAGTACTGCTGGGTTCGGCCACGCCATCGCTGGAGAGCTGGCAGGCGACGATCACCGGCAAGTATCAGCGGCTGACGATGAACGAACGCATAGGGGTAGCCCCCACGCTCCCTGCTGGGCGTGGTTCGCTGCCCCCCGAGGGGGCCGTTGCGGCTGCAGCCCGGCCAAGCCAAGGTAGATTACCCCCACGGTCGCTCACTGCGTGTAGCTCCCTGCCCCCCGAGGGGGCCACCCCGCCTGCGGCCTGGCAAAGCCAGTTCCGCGGCCGGACTTTGGTTGAAGAGGGATTTGCGTCGGTTCCTGCAGCACCCGAATTACCCCATCCCCCGCTGGGGAAAGGCAGGGATGGGGGCCTCCCCGAGACGCCCGACGCGGCAGGTCAATTGCCAACGGTCAGAAGAGTGGATATGCACCACCAGCCCAAGCACTGCATCATCGCGCCGCCGCTGCTCGACGCCATTTCCCAGCGCGTGGCACGCGGCGAGCAATCACTGATCTTTCTAAACCGGCGCGGCTACGCCCCTGTGCTGGCCTGCCACGACTGCGGCTGGAAAAGTGAATGCCCGCACTGCAGCGCCTACAGCGTTTTTCACAAGATCGACCGCACGCTGCGCTGCCATCACTGCGGTTTTACAGACCGCGTGCCGCGCGCCTGCCCGGCCTGCGGCAACATCGACATCGCGCCGGTAGGCCGCGGCACCGAGCAACTTGAAGAACACATGGCCGAATTGCTGGTGAACGTGAAGCGGCCCGACGGCAGCGCCGTTCGGGTGGCACGCATCGACGCCGATAGCACGCGGCTCAAGGGCGCGCTCGAATCCCAACTTGCCAGCGTACATGCCGGCGAAGTCGATGTGCTCGTCGGCACGCAAATGATTGCCAAGGGCCACGACTTCAGGCACATCACACTGGTCGCCGCCATCAACCCCGACAGCGCGCTATTCTCCAGTGATTTCCGGGCGCCGGAGCGCCTGTTCAGCCTGTTGATGCAAGCCGCAGGCCGCGCGGGGCGCGATGCCAGGCACAGCGCAGCCAGCGAAATGTGGGTGCAAACCTTTCACCCCGCGCATCCGCTGTTTGCCGCGCTGCGCCAGCACGACTACCCCGCGTTTGCCGCGCAGCAACTCGCCGAACGCCAGGCCGCCGGCCTGTCGCCGTTCGGCTTTTCAGCCCTGGTGCGGGCCGAGGCGCGCACGCAGGAGGTGGCGCAGAACTTTTTAATCGCCGCGATGGCCGCCGCTCAGGCGCAGCAGGTCACAGCCCATGACGCCGTCACCCGCTACCCGGCCGTGCCAATGACCATCCAGCGCGTAGCCAACATCGAACGTGCCCAGGCGCTGGTCGAAAGCCCGTCACGCAAAGCGCTGCAACAATTTCTGGCGGCGTGGCAGCCGGTGCTGTTTGAAACACGGATGCAAAGCGATTTCAAAAGCTTGGTGCGCTGGGCGATTGATGTGGATCCGCTGGCGATTTGAGCCATGGTTCGCCCGTCAGTGCTACTGATTTAATAGCTAGTTGGACACATATTTATTGGGCGGTCTCAAGTCCAAGTGCAACACGAGGCTAGTTTATTGAATAGCGTCAGGTGGCGCGTTCAGTAGCGCCAGCCAGCCGCTGGAGACCTCAAACGGCGTAGCCCAATCGAGGTTTTTTTGCGGCCTGCCGTTCATCTCGTCGGCAATCGCATCGAGCTGCTCTTGACTGTAGCCCGACAGGTCCGTGCCCTTGGGCAGGCACTGGCGAATCAGACCGTTGGCATTTTCGTTGGTGCCGCGGCTGCCAGCGCGAGCGCCCTGCGAAAGGGGATATTGCTCGTTTGTTGTCTTCGTAAAGATATTGACCGACACCGGCTGCTGCAGTTTCGCGCTCTCGCGCAGGCGCGAAGGATGGGTTCCCGCTCCTACCCCTTGAGCAGTTTCATCGCCATCGACATGCTACTGCGCATGTCGCGGATCGGGCCAGATTTTTACAGCTCGCCGTTGTCCTGGCCAAAGTAGAGCCTTGTCCCAGGATGGCAATCAACATGATCAACACCAAAGTTCTTGAGCAGAGATAACTGTTACAGCAGGCCTGCAAATCTCCGCTTGACAAGACTGCAGCTGAAGCCTAAGTTGACTTAGCGGATCCTGCTGATTGAGCAACATGTTGAAACCCAACCCTGGGCTGCACCGTGTGATGCGCGTAATGGCTGCACATGGTGTGTTCGAGCTGAACGGCGATAAGCCCGACGAGTTATCTTGCTCAGCGTTCGCAATCGCGAGCTACTGTACGAACGCCCTAGCACGCTCACTGCTCGTAAGCCGAGATACACAAAGCTGTAACTTCCAACGATTGGGGGAGACGTGATGAGCCGTAACACTGAACTGCTGACGATAGCCTTGCTGACTAGTGCGTTCAGCATTGCAGCATCCGCGCAAGACCTCGGCCGCGTGAACTTCAAGACCTCCTGCACGCCGCAGTCGCAAGAGAAGTTCGACCGCGGCGTCTTGCTGGTGCATTCGTTCTTTTATCCTGACAGCGTCAAGGCGTTCACCGAAGCCGCCGCGGCCGATCCGCAATGCGCCGTTGCCTATTGGGGGATCGCGATCAGTCAACGCCCCAACGCGCTGGTCCTGCCGCTGTCCGCCGCCGCCTTGAAGAACGGTCTGGAGGCCGCGCAGAAGGGCAAGGGAATCGGCGCCAAGACCGAGCGCGAGAGCGACTGGATTGCCGCGATCGAGTTGTATTACAAGGATTACGACAAGGTCGACCAGACGACGCGCGGCCTCGCTTATGAAAAAGCGATGGAACAGCTCATGCAAAAATACCCGGACGACGTGGAGGCGGCCATCTTCTACGCGCTGGCGCTGAATGAGACGGCGCTGCCCAGCGACAAGACTTATGCCAATGTGCTCAAGGCCGGCGCCATCCTTCAAAAGGTCGCACAGACGCTGCCTAACCACCCCGGCGTCCTCCATTACACAATCCACAGCTACGACTACTCTCCGCTGGCACAGCGCGGTATCGCAGCCGCCAATACGTACGCCAAGGTTGCTCCCGCCGCGCCGCACGCCCGGCACATGCCGTCGCACATTTATTCCATGTTGGGGCAATGGCCAGAATCGGTCGCCTCGAACGCTACATCGCTGGTGGCCGCGCGGGAGCAAGCCGCAAAAACTTGGCCGGGCGCAGCGCATCCAGCCGAACCGCACATGCTTGATTTTACGGAATTTGCCCTCCTGCAAATGGGCCAGGAGAAACGCGCGAAGCAGGTGGTCGATGACAATAACGCCATAAAGAAGCTTGGGTTTGAATACCTGGTGGGTTACACGGGGCTGGCAGCGGTTCCGGCGCGCTTCGCGCTTGAGCGGCAAGCGTGGAAAGAGGCTGCGGCGCTCGTACCGTTCGGCAGCCAGTTCCCGCAAGCCGAGGCCATCACCTATTTCGCCCGCGCCCTGGGTTCGGCACGCAGCGCAGACCTCGAGGCCGCCGAACGCGAGGTGAGCAAGCTGAAGGAGTTGCGCACCGCGCTGGAAAAAGCGAACCAATCCTACTGGGCCGAGCAAGTTGAAATCCAGATTCTCGGTGCATCGAGTTGGATCGCGCAGGCGAAGGGACAAAAAGATGAAGCGCTGAAGTTGATGCGCGCCGCGGCGGATTTGG
Organism: Polaromonas sp.; assembly: GCA_031423655.1. Classification (GTDB taxonomy): domain Bacteria; phylum Pseudomonadota; class Gammaproteobacteria; order Burkholderiales; family Burkholderiaceae_C; genus Polaromonas. Next base: position 2,185 of record JANPFZ010000393.1, on the reverse strand, counting down.
AAGACGGCAGCGAGAAGCATGTGGCAATGGAAAACAGGCTCTATCCCATGCGTGAACTCCTGGGCGATTTGCTGATGGAACAACGACAGCCCTCGCAAGCGCTGAAGGAATACGAGACGTCTAATGCGTCAACTCCGAACCGGCTGCGCGGTTTGTACGGCGCTGCGAAGGCTGCGGATCTGGCCAAAGCCAAAGACAAGGCTTGGACCTACTTCCGCAAACTGGCGGAGCTGACCAAGGAGGCCGACTACGACAGGGCGGAAATCCGTGAGGCCAAGGCATTCCTCGCAAAGAATTGAATTGGCTGAACCCCCTGAAGGAAGACGACGGCTGCGGATCCTTTTTGCACACTCACATGACAGTGTCACGATGACAATCCGCTCACCACCATTTGCTGCCGCGCTTGGTGCATTTTTGGTCGCATCGGCTCTCTACATATCAAACGATTTGAGATGGATAAATATGGTTTCGACCCGGCTCGGGGAGGATAAAGCCGGTGTCGGCCAGACAATCGAATCCTGGCCGATTTGCACCTCCATGGGATCACTCGGGGAAAAGGCGGATTGGGCAGAGCTCGACCCAGACTTTGCCGCCGGCAAGCGGGCACTGGCAGCCAATGATTGGACTGGCGCCATCACGGCGCTCTCGTCCGCGGCACTGCGCGACACGCGCAATGCCGATATCCAGAACTATCTCGGCTACGCGAACCGCCGTTTGCGGCAGCTCGACCCTGCACTCCGACATTTTCAGCAGGCGCTGACACTCAATTCCAGACACCGCAGCGCGCACGAACATCTCGGTGAAGCCTACTTGGCGCTTGGCAATATCACCAAAGCCGAGGAACACGTCGCGGCGCTGGAGCGAATTTGTCTGATTCCCTGCGAGGAATACGACGACCTGAAAAGGGCAATCGCAGAGTACAACAAGCTTGTGAAGGGCTAGTTGGTTTGAAGGTCAGCGCATCCTACAAGTTCTATTATTTGTAACGCACTGCACCTGAAGGCTCGGTAGACCCACCAGCGAAACCAACCGTATTACCGACGGCTTGTGCGCCTGAGCGGACCGTACCAAATGCTCCAGGAGCTTTGGCGTCGAACAACAGAATTCGCATTTCAAACAAGGGCAGGATTTGCCGCGTAACAGGCTGTTCGAGTGAAAACCGGCACCTTGGCGTAGTCCTTCAATGCCGTCGAGCAGTTCGTCCAAACTCGCTGCGGTGACGCAATACGTTTCGGGCACCTGCCGATCCAGTCAATTCAGCACGGCTTGTGCCGGCACGGGCTTGAGCTCAACGCGCTGGCTATCCGCCCCCCACTCTTCAGGCGGATTTCGCTTGATCGGGCGGCTTCAAAGGCCGAATTCAAGAGCCTGATCCGCTGGGCGATTGATGGGAATCCGCTGGCGATTTGGCGATTGCTGAATTTGAATTGCTATGTATTTAATCGCTTTTACGCACGTCTCTATTGGGCTGGAGGCTAGTTTAATCAGAGAAACCAGGTTTTTCACGGCGCTGTTGGTTAATGCTGCCGCCCAATTCAGAACACTATTTGTATCGCGGTAATGTCCATCTGACTTTAATTGTTCCCTCAGCCCCGGCGTCAGCAGGGCAGCATGTGTTTGCGGTGCACGCGAATTGAATCGGCGCTTGATTCGGTTCACAGCTTCGGCTGGCCTGGCGCCGCGGGCTCGCGCTACAGCTGCAAAATCGAACGCGCAATCTGCCTGGGCGCACTGAGCGCGGGCATCATGAACCAGCGGTCCAGCGACTCATTGCCTATACGCACCATGCCGGTGTGGTTGGCCAGATCTGCATCGATCTGCGGGTCGTCGTTGAAAAACCCGAGCTTGCGGCGGATGACATCCATTTCCTTCGGTTGCCCTGTCAAAAATGTCCAGCCCGGCTTGATGCCGTAGCTGTTGACGTAGTCCTGCAAGGCTTTGGGCGTATCGAACTCGGGCTGCAGCGTCATCGACACCATGAAGATATCTTTGCCCAGCCGGTCGCCCAGCGCCTGCTGCACTTGCAGCAAGTTGGCGGTGTTGCCCGGGCAGATGCCGGTACAGACCGAATACATCATGTTGAACACCACGACCTTGCCGCGCACCACGTCGTCGTAGAAGCGCAGTTTTCTGCCGTCGTGGGTTTGCACGATGGTGTTGGGAAAGTAGCCGGCGCGTGGTCCCG
>JANPFZ010000392.1:0-2759 GCA_031423655.1 Polaromonas sp. | reverse complement strand
GCAGGTAATACGCGGGCTAGAGGCTTATTTTATGCATGAAAGCCATGAAAGTGCGGCCATGCGAGCAGGCGCTGGTAAAGTGAATTAACTGGAGACTGACGCCATGACATGCCATCCCAAGACGAACCGTTATCGACAGGTTCTCGCCATACTCGCACTCGGCATCGTTGCCTTGAGTGCTCAGGCCGCCCCCGCCAATTGGCAGGATGACCTTCAGCCCATCGCTGCGGGCGACTGGAGCCAGGAACGTGCTGCCCATCTACTCGAGCGCGCCGGCTTTGGCGGTACGCAGGCTGAAGTCACCCGCTTCGCTGCAATGTCCTCGCGCCAGGCGGTGCAGTCGCTGGTGCGCTATCAGCGCATTCCCAACCCCTTGCCGCCGTTTGATCCGTCCGGCGTACACGACGCGGGGCTGGAGCCGTTCGCAAGCTCGCGACCGGCGGCTACCAATCAGGCCCGCGACACTGGCGAGGCCCTGGGCGTGAAGGTCAAGCCAGCCGGCAACCGCCGCATGCAACAAGTTGCCGATCGTTTTTTATATTGGCGGCGCGCCAGCCAATTAGAGACGCACCGCCTGAGCTACTGGTGGGCCAACCGCATGCTGACAACCCAGCGTCCGCTGGAAGAAAAAATGACTTTGTTCTGGCACGGCCACTTTGCCACCAGCGAAGATAAAGTTCGCGACTACCGCAAGATGCACAAGCAAAACGAGCTGCTTCGCGCGCAGGCGACCGGCAATTTCCGAACGCTGATGATTGCCGTCGCGCAAGACCCGGCCATGCTTGAATATCTCGATGCAGCTGTAAATGTCAAAGGCGCACCGAACGAGAATTTTGCGCGCGAGATCATGGAGCTGTTCACCATGGGGGTGGGCAACTACAGCGAGCAGGACATCCGCGAAGCTGCGCGCGCTTTTACCGGCTGGAACTACGCCGGACTGGAGTTTGTCGTCAACCCTGCACAGCATGACAATGCCGACAAAACTCTGCTCGGTCGCAAGGGAAATTTCGACGGCGTGCAGGTGATTGATATCCTGCTGGCGCAACCGGTGACGGCCGAATTTATCGCGGCCAAGCTGTACCGCTATTTTGTGCGCGAGGAATTGTCAGCGCCGCTCCAGGCCCGACTGGGCGAGTTGCTGCGGGCATCCAGATATGAAGTCGCGCCTTTTCTGGAAACGCTTTTTAGCTCGCGAGACTTTTACAGCGATGCATCGGTGGCCACACGCATCAAGTCACCGGTCGAGTTGGTCATCTCCACCTATCGCAAGATGGGCTTGCGGGCGGTGCCCGGCATCCCCGACTTCAATGACCAGACTGAAACGCTCGGACAAAAGCTGATGTTTCCGCCCAACGTAGCCGGCTGGGCCCATGGTAATAGCTGGATCACGCCGGGGCTTTTGTTTGCGCGCGGCAATTTTGTCTATGACACGGTATTTCCGCCCATCGATTTTGTGCCGACGGATCGCGTGCCCCCTCCGCGCCTTTTGATCGTGCCGGTGGCCGACAAGCTCGCGATGGGCCTGGACGTCATCACCGCCACCAAGCCCGAAGGCAAGGACGCTACAGCGATGGATGCGAGCCCAATGGATATGCAGGCCGACCGTGATGAAGATTTCAATACCCGGCTGGCAAGCTACCACGCGTGGCGCAAGGCCATCGAAAAAGTAAAACCCATCCCGCGCACCATCGCTCAGCTCGATGTCTCTGCCATGGTGCGTGCAGCCGGCTGCAAGACCTCGCTAGCGGCGGTTGACCATTTGCTGGCGCGCTTTCTGTCCACGACTATCCCCAGCGACACTCGCCAAAAAATCGTCGCGCTGCTAGAAGCCGACCTTGGAACGGCAGACTTGGTACATGCCGACAGCTACATGGAAGATGCGCTGCGCAACACGCTGCATGTGATCCTGTCGCTGCCAGCCTATCAACTTGGATGACAAAAATGGCTGAACACCATCACCCTGGATTCACCCGACGCAGCCTGCTGCAGGCCATGTCCGGCATTGCCGCAGGCTTGCCCTTATTAAATGCGCATGCTGCGCGCGACATGTCCAAACGTATTCTGGTGGTGCTGGAACTGTCTGGCGCCAATGATGGCTTCAACACACTGGTGCCGTATGCGGACGACGCGTATTACCGGCTGCGGCCCAAGATTGGCATACGCCCGGCCCGGCTGCGCAAGATCGACGACCAATATGGGTTCAACCCCGGCATGGCTGGCTTTGAGCGTCTCTATAAAGACGGGAAAATGGCCATCGTGCATGGCTGTGGTTATGCGCAACCGTCGTTCTCGCACTTCACCTCGATGGCCTACTGGCACACCGGCGCGCCCAACAGCGGCGAGCCCTATGGCTGGCTCGGGCGTCTGGCTGACGCGATTGATCCGGCCCTAACCGCGAATTTTTTGGTCAATATCGACGAGCGCCAGTCGCTGGCCGTGCGCGCCGCCCGCCATGTACCCGTGGTGTTTGATGACCCCGAAAGATTCAGGCGCAAGGGCCTGTACCAGAGCCGTCCGCTGCTGGACCTCGCGCCACAGGGGGTGACGCCAGAGAATGCATCACAACGCTATCTTGACGGCGTCGCCGCCAGCGCGCGCGAGGCATCGCAACTCGTGCGCACCGCTTGGTCCAACTACAAAACCCCGGTTGACTACGGCCTGATCTCGGTTGACCTGCCCAAGGTCGCCGCAATGATCGCAGCCGACTTGCCGACCCGGCTGTACTACACCGCGTATCGACGCAATGCCTTTGACACCCA
>JANPFZ010000391.1:0-14030 GCA_031423655.1 Polaromonas sp. | reverse complement strand
GTCCTGCGAACATACAGGCGTTTCATTTCGGCGGCATTTGGGCAGTCCACCGAATGGAGGGGCCTGAGCGCGCAGCAGCCAGCGACAACCCCATCAATCAGCGCCAGCAGCAGCGCACCCCGGGGGCTGGCGTATTCGCCGGGCAGATCGGCCAGTTCGGCATCGAAGTTCTGAAAACACAAGTCCACGCCGAGCTGCTCAGCGTATTCGGTAAAGATCAGGCGTGTGGCGCTGATCTGCGCCGGCGTGTCAGGCGTGACTAGCTCGATGGAGGGGCGCTGCACAGAGTGGTCGGTAGGAAATCGTCAATTTAGTGTAGCGCGCCGGGCCTGGCCCACCTAAAACCCCGGCGCTGCCAGCATTGAAATCCAATAAGCAGCGGCGCCACACAGGGCAAAGATCACGAGCGCAGCTGTGCGCGACACGCGGTCGTCGCGCGACGAAGGCAGCGCCAGTCCCAGCATCTTATCGCCATGCACCATGGCGTTGATCAGCTTGTGCTGGCGCCGCTGGTAAAAAATGACCGCACCGATGTGCAGCAGCACCAGGCCCAGCAGAATCCACTTTCCCACCGCGGCATGGTAGAAAGTGGCCAGATCAATCGTGGCGTTTGACACCAGGTGGGTCAGTGGCCCGGAATAAGCCACTTCATCGTCACTGATCAAGCCGGTGCTGACTTGCGCCGCCAAAAAGCCCAGCAAGGCGAAAACCGACAACGCGCCCAGCGGCGAATGGCCTACGCTGTGCTCGGGCTCACCGCCGCCCCGAACGTAGCGAAGTATGTTTTGCGGTGCGTAAATGAACGCGCCAAAGCGTGACCACCGCCCCCCCACCAGACCCCAGATGAGGCGGAAAGCCAGCAACGCGATCACCACATAGCCAAAACGAAAATGCCAGACCAGCGCGCTGCCGCCAACCAGGCCCGAAATCGCCGAACCCGCAACGCAAGCCACGAGACCCCAGTGAAAAAGCCGGGTTGGCAGATCCCAAACCCTGATTTTATGAAGAGATTTTTTGGGGTACACGCTCACTCCTGTATTTTTTTGATTGACTGGGGCCGCAAAATCGGGCGCCCATCGCGAATTGTCTGACATGGACGCTTTCGCGCGGTTCATGGCATTCTGCGGAACTAAGCGGACGCCGCTAAACTCCAGCAGATTGGCGATACCGCTACAGGGAAACTTAAGCATGGCTGCCAATCGAACGACGCCGATAAACCACGAAAACCACAAGGAAAAAAATGAAAGCTCTTGCCTGTATCGTTTCCGCTGCAGCTCTGGTCAGCCTGTCGGCGCCAGCCGCCGCGCAATTTGCCAAGCCCGAGGACGCTATCAAGTATCGCCAGAGTGCGTTGTCTGTCATGGGTGCGCATTTTGGCCGCCTTGGAGCGATGGCCAACGGCAAAGTGCCGTTCGATGCCAAAGTGGCAGCTGACAACGCCGATATTGTCGCCGTGATGGCAAAGCTGCCGTGGGCCGGCTTTGGTCCAGGCACAGAAACCGGCGGCAATACCAAGGCCAAACCTGAAATCTGGACCGAACAAGCCAAGTTCAAGGAAAACAGCGAGAAGATGCAGGCAGAGACCGTCAAACTGGCCGCCGCTGCTAAAACCGGGGATCTAGGCGCACTGAAAACCGCTTTCAGCGCAACGGCCGACACCTGCAAGACATGCCACGACGCCTACCGGAATAAATAGGGCCCCCGCGGTCGCTCACTGCGTGTAGCTCTCTTCCCCCCAGCTTGAAAAAAAGGAGCCTCCTGCGCGCGGGCAGTGAGACGAGGTGCAAAAAGGCCGGCGCTGCAAGGGGCTGGCCTTTTTTGCCCTTTCGAGCTCGAGCCGCAGGACCGGCTTTGCCGGACTGCAGGCGGGCAGCCCCCTCGGGGGGCAGGGAGTTACGCGAAGCGAACGACTGTGGGGGTCAGGTCTCCTCCAGCAACTTTTCAATCAGCTGGTGAAGCGCCGCAAAGTCGGGCTCGCCCACGTACTGCTTGACGATCTGCCCGCGCTTGTTGACCAGATACGTCGTCGGCGTGAGCTGCACGTCGCCCCAAGCCTTGGCCACCGCGCCAGTGTTGTCGATGGAGACTTTGAACGGCAGTTTTCGCGTCTCGGTGTAGTTCACTACGTAGCTGGGCGGGTCGTACTTCATCGCGACGGCGAGCGTGTCATAGCCGCGCGCCTGGTACTTGTTGTAGGTAGAGACTATTTTTGGCATCTCGGCGATGCAGGTCACGCAGCTGGTGGCCCAAAAATTGATCAGTGTGACCTTGCCTTTAAGATCAGCCGTCGTTTTCTTGCTGCCGTCGAGCAACACGAATGTCGACTCCGGCGCTGCCGGCGCGCTGCTGCACCCGTACAAGCCCGCAGCGCTGGCAGTGACGAGCACCGCTGCCATAAGCATGCGGCATACTGGTCCGGAGCTTTTGAAGCCTGAAAAGTTATTCATAGGGGAGTTTCATCATGCAACGTCGAAAGTTTAACCAGGCCGGTACCAGCGCCATCGGCGCGCTGATTTTGGCCGCTTACAGCCAGGCCCATGCGCTGTCGCTTAGCGATTTGGCCAACGTGACCACTGTCGAGGCCAGCAGCGGCCTGAAAACCGCACTCGAAAAAGGCGCTTTGGCGGCAGTTGCCTTGCTGGGCAAGCCTGATGGATTCCTGGGCAATCCGAAAGTTCGGATTCCCTTGCCCGGTTACCTTGAAGATGCGGCCAAGCTGCTGAGAAACTTCGGCCAGGGCAAACGCATTGATGAGCTGGTGACCTCCATCAACCGCGCTGCCGAAGCGGCCGTACCTATGGGCAAAGATCTGCTCGTCAGTGCAGTTCGTGGCATGAACGTGACGGATGCCAAAAATATCCTGGCTGGCGGCGAAACCTCGGTGACCAACTTTTTCGCGGAAAAAACCCGCGCTCCGCTAGGCGTCAAGTTTTTGCCGGTGGTAACGCAAGCGACCGAGAAAGTCGGCTTGGCCAACAAGTACAACGAATTTGCCGGCAAGGCCGCCGGTTTTGGTCTGGTGAAAAAAGAAGACGCGAACCTTCAGCAGTACGTTACCGGCAAATCGCTCGATGGCCTGTACCTGATCATTGCCGAAGAAGAAAAGAAGATCCGCCAGGACCCTGTCGGCACCGGCAGCGCGATTTTGAAGAAAGTCTTCGGGGCTATGAAGTAGCCGCGCCGGTCTGACTCGATTCCGGTCGAGTCACCACGTGAATCAGCATCCACTACTTCTTTTCAACGAAGCTTTAAATTTTTAATCCGTCTGCCCCCGCGCTCCTCACTCCAGCCAGAACCGGTGGGGCAAAGATTTATATCGGATTCGGGGACGGATTCGGATTCAGATTCAGATTATTCTGATGTTGGCGCTACTATTTTTGTAGCTATTTGCGACCGTTTTACCGGGGCTATCGGCCTAAAACATGTATAGGAATATGGTGCAGATGCTGGGGCAAAAGGGACACTGCCGTGCATTGGCCACAAGGACTGACCAATCGAGAACTCTCCAGCTCCAGCTCCGGCAACTCAACGTCGATAAAGAACTGAGCGTTGGCCGTGATCCTTCGATACCTCAGGACGAAAGAAGGAAGGAACGACCGGTCGAGGGATCTTTCGACTAGGTTCAAGCCCTCTAGCCCAGGCAGATCATGCGCAACAAGCTATGCAATTCATAGCAGACCAAGAAACCGCTCCACAATACTGCACGCATACCGGCTCGCCACATCCCCCACAAACTTCGGGAAATCCACATGCGCACTGTCGTCAGCGCGATCTGAAATCGTGCGTACCGACGCAAATGGCAAACCGTAGTCATGACAGACCTGCGCAATCGCTGCCCCTTCCATTTCGACGGCGAGGGCTGCATGGCCAGCAACGCTCAGCGCAGCACGCAGGGCCGCCGACTCGGCGGCACCGGAAACAAAACGGTCGCCGCTGATCACCAGCCCGTGATGCAGGCGTGCCTGCGGAAAGCGCAGTGCTTCACGCTCGTCCGCCAGCATGTCGCGGCTCGCGAGCATCAGCAGATCGGTCAGCGCCGCATCGCTGGCGAAACGGCTTTGGCCGTAGAGCGGCACTTCGTAGCGCGGAAAGATCGGCGACGCGTCCATGTCGTGCTGTACGAATCCGGTGGCGACCACCACGTCACCGACGTTGACGTCTTCGGCCATGCCGCCTGCCACGCCGGTAAACACAATGCGGCGTACCGCGAAGCGTTCGATCAGCGCGGCGGCAGTGGTGGCGGCGGCGACCTTGCCGATTTTTGACACGGCCAGCACGACCGGCTGGCGGTGCAGGTCACCAAGCCAGAAGTCGCGCCCGGCGTGGGTGACTTTGCGGGGATGCTGCAATAACTCGACGAGGCCGTGCTGTTCCTCCGCCAGTGCGCTGAGGATGGCCGTTGCTGGAGGGAACGGGGAAGATGGGCGAGCAGAAGTCATGCCTGGATTTTGCCGGCAAAGCAAGGGCATGAAAGTCATGCGGGCAGAAAAAACGGCGACTTGCGCCGCCCTGAAGAAGCCTTTGCAGCAGGCGCTCAATTCAAAAATTAACGACTTGAGAATTATTTTTTGTCGCGCAATTCGCGGCGCAAAATTTTACCGACTGGCGTCTTCGGCAGCTCGGTGCGGAACTCGACCACCTTCGGTTGCTTGTAGCCAGTCAGGTTGGTTTTGCAGAATTCGCGAACTTTCGCTTCCGACAGGTTCGGGTCTTTTTTCACAATGACCAGCTTGACGGCCTCGCCTGATTTGTCATCGGTCACGCCGACGCAGGCGCATTCCAACACGCTGCCCAGCTTGCCAACCACGTCTTCAATCTCGTTCGGGTAGACGTTGAAGCCGCTGACCAGAATCATGTCTTTCTTGCGATCAACGATCTTGAAGAAACCGTTGTCGTCGAGTATGCCGATATCGCCGGATTTGAAGTAACCGTCGGCCGTCATGACCTTGGCGGTCTCATCGGGCCGCTGCCAGTAGCCGGCCATGACCTGCGGGCCCTTGATGGCGATCTCGCCGGGCTGGCCGGGTGCCACTTCGTTGCCGTCATCATCAAGCAGCTTGAACCAGGTGCCGGGAATCGGAACGCCGATGGTGCCAGTGAAGGCTTTGCTGTTGGTCGGGTTGCAGCTGGCCGACGGCGAGGTTTCACTCAGGCCGTAGCCTTCGCAAATCGGGCAGCCGGTTTTCTCCAGCCAGAGTTTGGCGACCGAACTCGTCACGGCCATGCCGCCGCCTAGCGAGATTTTCAGGTGCGTCCAGTCCACGGTGTTGAAGTCCGCGTGGTTGGCCAAGCCGTTGAACAGCGTGTTGACGGCCGGAAAACTGTTGACCTTGTGATTGGCCAGCTCTTTAAGCACCGCCGGAATGTCGCGCGGATTGGGAATCAGAATGTTCTTTCCGCCGGTGCGCATGCCCAGCATCATGTTCACGGTGAACGCGAAGATGTGATACAGCGGCAAGGCGCACACATAGACCGGTTGCACGCCCGGCTGCAGGGTGGACATGGCCGGAATGTTCCAGGCTTCAGACTGCAGCACGTTGGCTATCACGTTGCTGTGCAGCAGCACCGCGCCTTTGGATACGCCGGTGGTGCCGCCGGTGTACTGCAGCACGGCCACGTCAGTGGGTTTGATTTCCGGGCGCTTGAGCGTCGCGCGCGTGCCTTGGGCCAGCGCATCGTTGAAGCGCACCGCGCCCGGCAGATGGAAGGCGGGCACCATTTTCTTGACGCTGCGCACGACGTAGTTGACGAGTGCGCCCTTGAGCAGGCCCAGCCGGTCGCCCATCGCGCACAGCACCACATGCTTGACGGGCGTGCTGGCGATGCACTGCTCGAGCGTGTTGGCGAAATTTTCGATGATGACAATGGCTTTGGCGCTGGAGTCTTTCAACTGATGCTCCAGCTCGCGCGGCGTGTACAGCGGGTTGACGTTCACGACCACAAAGCCGGCACGCAAAATGGCGGCGACGGCGATCGGGTACTGCGGCACGTTCGGCATCATGATGGCGACGCGGTCGCCTTTGGCCAGACCCAGGCTTTGCAGATAGGCGGCCAGTGCGATCGACAGGCTGTCGGTCTCGCCGAAGGTCACGTCCTTGCCCATGAAGCTGTAGGCGACCTGGCTGCTGTTTTTCTTGAAGCTTTCTTCCATCAGCCCGACCAGTGAGGAGTACTGGGAGGTGTCGATGTCGGTGGGCACGCCGGGTGGATAGGCTTTCAGCCACGGACGCTCCACATTCGCGGTGGCGGTTGCTGCATTCATGAGGGGACTCCGTAACAATCAGGACTGCCGGATTTTCGCGGCAGGCCCTCATCACACGCTATTGCGTTTTCCCCTATGAAACGGCCACCCTTCGGATGGGAAGTCCGCTAATCGCCGCGCGCCACAACAGCTTGACGCGCGTCAAACGGCATTCAGTTACTCAATCGCCTTGCCCATGTCTTCGATAACTTTTTTCGCATCGCCGAAGACCATCATGGTTTTGTCCATGTAGAAGAGTTCGTTGTCCAGACCGGCATAGCCTGCGGCCATCGAGCGCTTGTTGACGATGACGGTCTTGGCCTTGTAGGCCTCCAGAATCGGCATGCCGTAAATCGCGCTGCCCTTGACATGCGCTGCAGGGTTCACCACATCGTTGGCGCCCAGAATGATCGCGACATCGGCTTGGCCAAATTCGCCGTTGATGTCTTCCATCTCGAACACCTGGTCGTAAGGCACTTCGGCCTCGGCCAGCAGCACATTCATATGACCCGGCATGCGCCCGGCAACCGGGTGAATGGCATATTTGACGGTGATGCCTTTTTCGGTCAGCTTGGCCGCAAGCTCCTTGACCGCATGCTGGGCGCGCGCCACAGCCAGGCCGTAGCCAGGCACGATCACCACGGTTTCGGCATTGCCCAAAACAAAAGCGGCATCATCGGCGCTGCCGCTTTTCACCGAGCGCTGCACCGCCGAGCCGGCTGCTGCGGTCGTGGCCTCGCCACCGAAGCCGCCCAGAATCACGTTGAAGAACGAACGGTTCATGGCCTTGCACATGATGTAGCTCAGGATGGCACCGGATGATCCGACCAGCGACCCCGCCACAATCAGCATCGCGTTGTTCAGACTGAAACCGATGCCCGCTGCGGCCCAGCCCGAGTAACTGTTGAGCATCGACACCACCACCGGCATATCAGCGCCGCCAATCGGAATGATGATCAGCACGCCCATCACAAACGCCATCAGCGTTGCAATGGCGAAAAAGAGTGCATTGCCTGTCAGCGTGTACATCACGACGTTGGCGATCAAAATCAAACCGAGGATCAGATTGAGCTTGTGCTGGCCGGCAAACTGCACCGGCGCGCCCTGGAACAAACGGAATTTGTAGGTGCCTGATAACTTGCCGAAAGCAATCACCGAACCGCTGAACGTGACGGCGCCGATCACCGATCCCAAAGCCAGTTCCAGCCGGTTACCCGCTGGAATCGCCGCGCCCTTGGCCACGATCTGGAAGGCCCATGGCTCCACCACAGCGGCAATCGCAATGAACACGGCCGCCAGGCCGATCATGCTGTGGAAGAAGGCCACCAGCTCGGGCATTTTGGTCATTTCGACCGTCTTGGCGCGGTAGGCGCCGTAACCGCCGCCGACCACCAGACCGAGCAGTACCCAACCCATGCCCAGCGCCTTGCCGCCGGAGAGTTCAACGATGAGCGCGGCGGTCGTCAAAATGGCAATCGCCATGCCGACCATGCCAAACAGATTGCCGCGTATTGACGTGGTCGGGTGGCTCAGACCCTTCAGCGCCTGGATGAAACAGACCGAAGCCACCAAATACAGCAGCGTGACAAGGTTCATGCTCATTTCGAAGCTCCTTCAGCCGCAGGCGCTGTTTTTTTCTCTTTTTTCTTGAACATCTCCAGCATGCGCCGGGTCACCAGAAAACCGCCAAACACATTCACCGCCGCCAGCGCCACGGCCAGCACGCCCATCGACTTGCCCAGTGTGGTTTCAGTCAGCGCGGCCGCCAGCATGGCGCCCACAATGACGATGGCCGAAATCGCATTCGTCACCGCCATCAGCGGCGTGTGCAGCGCCGGCGTGACGGTCCATACGACGTGGTAGCCGACGTAGATCGCCAGTACAAAAATGATGAGATTGAGGATGGTAGGGGAAACTGCGTCCATTTTTATTTCCTTTTTTCAAGTAGGTGTCCCGTTCGCCCTGAGCCTGTCGAAGGGATGTTGTCACGCTTGGTCGGCTAGTGCAGGCTCAGCCCGAACGGAATCAAGATTGGCGTTTGACCTCGCCGCCCTGCGTCATCAGACATGCAGCCACGATATCGTCTTCCAGGTCGATTTTCAGCTCACCCTCTTTGGTGATGATGAGCTTCAAAAAGTCGATCAGATTACGTGCATACAAGGCGCTGGCATCAGCCGCGACCAGCGCGGGCAGGTTGGTTTCTCCGATCAGCGTCACGCCGTGCTTGATCACCGTTTTGCCGGGCTCGGTCAGCGGGCAGTTGCCGCCCTGCGGCGCGGCCAGGTCAACAATCACGCTGCCGGGCTTCATCGCTTTGACCATCTCTTCGGTCACCAGCACCGGTGCCGGGCGACCGGGGATCAGCGCGGTGGTGATCACCACGTCGGCCAGCGCCACGCGTTTGGCGACTTCGACTTTTTGCCGCGCCATCCAGCTGGCCGGCATCGGCCTGGCATAGCCGCCCACGCCAGCTGCCGCTTCGCGCTCTTCATCGGTCTCATAGGCCACGTCGATGAACTTGCCGCCGAGTGATTCGACCTGCTCTTTCACGCTCGGTCGCACGTCGCTGGCTTCAATCACCGCGCCCAGGCGCTTGGCCGTGGCAATCGCCTGCAGGCCGGCCACGCCGACACCGAGAATCACCACGCGTGCGGCCTTCACCGTGCCAGCGGCTGTCATCAGCATCGGGAAAAAACGCTGGTACTTTTCAGCCGCCATCATCACGGCCTTGTAGCCGGCGATATTGCCTTGTGATGAAAGCACGTCCATGCTTTGCGCGCGGCTGGTGCGCGGTGCGGCTTCAAGTGCGAACGAGGTGAGTTGCGCCGTGGCCAGGCGCTGCAGGCCGTCGGCGTCAAAAGGATTGAGCATGCCGATCAGTACGCTGCCCGCTTTCACCCGCCCGATCTCGGCGGGCTCCGGACAGCGCACCTTGAGCACGATGTCGGCCGCGTAGGCGCCTGAGGCATCGGTGATCTCTGCGCCTACCGCCATGAAGGCGTCATCAGGAACACTGGCTGAAACGCCGGCGCCTGACTGAATGCGGATGATGTGGCCCTGCGCCTTCAGCTTCTTGGCTGTCTCCGGCGTGATGGCAACGCGTGTTTCTCCGGCCGTCGTTTCGGCGGGCACCCCAATGATCATGGGTCACTCCTCATTTTTGGTTTTCTGGCGGGTCTGCGAGGCCAGCAGGTCCGGCACCGCAATTTTTTTGTCTGCTGGCAAGCTTACATGAGAATTCGTGAATTATTCCTCAGGGCAGTCCACTACGGCGATGCATAAATTCGAGTGGCGAGACGAGCAACCCGCTTGCCTATTGCCAGCAAAGTGAGCGATCCGATACCAGCTCGAGCCAAGGCGGCTTTGCCGGGCTGCAGGCGCCGGGCTGCGAGACGCAGCCCTTCTGCGTGCCGTCCAAGCCTGCACTGGCAGGCTCGGAGCCGCGGCACACAGCCCCCTCGGGGGGCAGGGCGCTACGCGAAGTGAGCAACCGTGGGGGCCACTATTTGGCTGTTGGCATCACAAATTCAGCGCCCTTGCCGATGCTTTCGGGCCAGCGCTGCATGATGGATTTCTGCTTGGTGTAGAAGCGCACGCCTTCTTCGCCGTAGGCGTGCATATCGCCGAACATACTCTTTTTCCAGCCGCCGAAGCCATGCCAGGCCATCGGCACCGGAATCGGCACATTGATGCCGACCATGCCGACCTGGATGCGGCGGCCGAATTCGCGCGCCACATGGCCGTCGCGGGTGAAGCAGCTCACGCCGTTGCCAAATTCATGCGCGTTGATCAAATCGACGGCTTCTTTCAAATCGTTGACGCGCACGCAACCCAGTACCGGGCCAAAAATTTCTTCCTTGTAGATACGCATGTCGGGCGTGACATGGTCGAACAGCGTGCCGCCCATCCAGAAGCCGTCCTTGCAGCCCTCGCCGGCGTGGGCGCCGGTGAACGTACGGCCGTCAACCAGCAGCTTCGCGCCTTCTTTCACGCCGGTGTCGATGTAGCCGGTGATGCGCTGGTGCGCCGCGGCGGTGACGATGGGGCCCATCTCGGCGTCGAGGTTGACGCCGTTTTTGATCACCAGCGTCTTCGCGCGCGCCTCCAGCATCGGCAGCAACCGCTCGGCCACATCACCCACCAGCACGGCAATCGAAATCGCCATGCAGCGCTCGCCAGCCGAGCCGTAACCGGCGCCAATCAGCGCATCTACAGCTTGTTCCAGATCAGCGTCTGGCATCACGACCATGTGATTTTTGGCACCGCCCAGCGCCTGCACACGCTTGCCGTGGTGGGCACCAGTTTCATAGATGTAGTTGGCTATCGGCGTCGAGCCGACGAAGCTGACCGCCTTCACATCCGGATGCACCAGCAGCGCATCAACGGCTTCCTTGTCGCCCTGCACGACGTTGAACACACCATCAGGCAGGCCGGCCCGCTTCAGCAGCTCGGCAATCAGCAGACTGGCGCTCGGGTCAATCGGGCTCGGCTTCAAGATGAAGCAGTTGCCGGCCGCAATCGCCACCGGAAACATCCACATCGGCACCATCACCGGGAAATTGAAGGGCGTGATACCGGCCACCACGCCGAGCGGCTGGCGCAGCGTCCAGTTATCGATGCCGGTGGAGACCTGGTCGGTGAAGTCGCCCTTGAGCAACTGCGGAATGCCGCAGGCGAACTCAACAATGTCGATGCCGCGCGAGACTTCCCCCTGCGCGTCGGTGAATACCTTGCCATGCTCGGCGGTGATCAAATGGGCCAGCTTGTCTTTGTTGATGTTCAGCAGTTCCAGAAACTTGAACATGACGCGCGCGCGGCGAATCGGCGGCGTGTCGGACCAGGCTGGAAAGGCGGCCTGCGCTGCCGCAACAGCCGCATCCACGTCGGCCGCACTGGCCAGCGCGACATGGCCCGATACAGCGCCGGTGGCAGGGTTGAAAACTTCCTGGCTGCGGGCAGGCTTGGCGACAGTGACGCGGCCGTTCAGGTAATGGCCGATGGTGGCCTGGGCGGTGGTGGCTGGTGACAAAGACATGGTGACTCCTGAATAAATGTGTTGCCTAGTCTAGGCCGCACAGCAGAGCTTGATAAGGCGGTCAAAGCTGATTACATTGTTCAACTTATTGAACAATATATGAACGCAAGAGGTCATCATGTCCACCGACCAACTCTCCCCTCTCGTCGCCGACCTGCATCTGCTGACCGTTCTTGCGGCGACCAAAAGCTTCACCGAAACCGCGCGCCGCCTGGGCGTCTCCAAAGCTTCGGCCAGCATGCGCATCAGCGAACTGGAGCGGGTTGCCGGCGTGCTGCTGGTGCGGCGCACCACCCGCTCCGTCGGCCTGACGGAAGCCGGCCAGCAAATGGTCAGCGGCATGCAGCCGGCCTTTGACCGCATCATTGAGAGCTACACCGCCGCACGCGATCTGGTCGGCACTGCGCGCGGGCTGGTGCGCCTGACAGCGCCGGTCGCGCTCGGGCGGCAGCACCTGGCGCCGCGCATCGCGACTTTTTTAAAGCGCTTTCCCGACATTCATATCGAGCTCGAACTCACTGATCGCTTCGTCAACCTTGCCAATGAAGGCTTTGATCTGGCCGTGCGCCACACCAGCGCGCCGCCCGAAACCCATGTCGCCTGGGTGCTGTGCGACACCCGCTCGGTGCTGGTCGCCAGCCCCGACTATCTGCAGCGGCGCGGCGTGCCCGCGCACCCGTCCGAGCTGACTGCGCACGACTGCCTGCTGTACCTGGGCAACCACGCGGGCAGCTGGACCTTTGCCCGCAACAACAAACGCAAGTCGGATGAACGGGTCGGCGTCAACATCACCGGGTCATTGAAGGCCAACAACAGCGAGGTGCTGCGCGAGGCGCTGCTGGCGGGTCTGGGCATCGGCTTGCTGCCCGACTTCAGCCTGAGAAATGAGGCCCCCACGCTTGTCGCTTCGCGTACTGCGCTGCCCCCCGAGGGGGCTGCGGGCCGCGGCTCCGAGCCTGCAAATGCAGGCTCGGACGGCTCGCAGATGGGCGGCGTCTCGCCGTCTGGCGGCCTGCAAGGCCTGCGTCTGCGGCCCGGCAAAGCCGGTTCCGCGGCCCCTGCTGGGGAAGACGGAGTCTCCACGCTGTTCAGCTCGCCGCTTGTGCAGGTATTGCCCGACTGGCAAGTACAGGGCTTTTTCGGCGAGCGAATCTACGCGCTGCGCCCTTGGTCCGCGCAGGTGCCCAAGGCGGTGCAGTGCCTGGTTGAGCATTTGCGCGAGAGCTTTGCCGGGGGCTTCACCACTTAGAAGTTGCTATTTTATTTATAGCTGCTGGCGAACGTATTACGTGGGCTAGCGGCCTATTTAGTGCATCAAATGACCATTCCCGGAATTTTTCGGCTTGTCCTGGCGCGCCAGCGTGCCGGCCGTCCCTTGACTGTCAAAAACCCCACGCATAATCTGCCCCCATGAATACACGATGGAAACCCAGCGTCACCGTCGCTGCGGTGATTGCGAGTGACTTTGACGGGGTTCAAAAATTCCTGCTGGTCGAGGAAGAAACCCGCGACGGCCTGAGGCTGAACAACCCGGCCGGCCATCTGGACCCGGGCGAGAGCCCCGAGCAGGGCTGCGCGCGCGAGACGCTGGAAGAAACCGCTTATCACTTCAAGCCCACCGCTGTCGTTGGCGTGTATATGTCGCGTTTCGAACGCGTCCATGCCAACGGCGTGCTCGACATCACCTACTTGCGCTTTGCCTACTGCGGCGAGCTGGGCGCGCATGTCAAAGACCAGCCGCTGGACGAAGGCATTGTGCGAACCGTGTGGCTGACCGCCGACGAAATCAGGGCCAGCGTGGACAGGCACCGCAGCCCACTGCTGCTGCGCTGCATGGAAGACTATCTGGCGGGGCGTCGCTATCCGCTGGACATGGTGACCACGGATTCGTCGGTATTGCTACAAAAATAGTAGCTGCTTGCGCATGTATTAATTGGGCTAGCGGCCTGTTCGCCTTTACGACAGCGCCGCCGCCGTTGGGAAGCAGTCAAAATCAGGTTTGAACAACGACGTAAGGGGAAAACCCATGAACCTGCAAGACTGGATCGGCCGCAGCGAAACGATTGAAGACACGGCCACCAACACACCGTATGCCGCGCTGTCGGCGACGCTCGATCAGCCAGAGACAACCCGCCCGGCACGCGGCACAGTGCTGCCCAGCCTGTGGCACTGGTTGTATTTTTTGCCGATTGCCGCGCAGTCCGACATTGGTCCCGACGGCCACGCCAAACGCGGTGGCTTCATGCCGCCGGTGCCGCTGCCGCGCCGCATGTGGGCCGGCAGTGATTTTGAATTCCATGCGCCGCTGCGGGTCGGAGATGCGCTGAGCCGCACGTCCACCATCGTCGATGTGAAGGAAAAATCAGGTCGCAGCGGCAGCCTGATTTTTGTCAGGGTGCGCCACGAAATTCGCTGCAACGGTGCGTCTGAAGTTGCGCTGACCGAGCACCACAACATCGTCTACCGGGCAGCCGCCGAGCCCGGCGATGTGCCGCCCCCGCCGCAGGCCGCACCAGGAGAATCAGCATGGCAGCGAAGCATCGTTCCCGACAATGTGCTGCTGTTCCGCTATTCGGCGCTCACCTTCAACGGCCACCGCATTCACTATGACCGGCAGTATGTCACCGAGGTCGAAGGCTATCCGGGCCTGATCGTTCACGGCCCGCTGATTGCCACGCTGCTGATGGACTTGCTGCGCCGCCAGCAGCCCGACGCCCGTGTGCTGCGCTTCGAATTCAAGGCCGTGCGGCCAAC
>JANPFZ010000390.1:0-8411 GCA_031423655.1 Polaromonas sp. | reverse complement strand
GGACACAGGTTTATTGTCCCGCGCAGCACGCTGACGGTGCTCATTCTTCAACGGGTGAACTATTTGGCGGCGGTTAAACGTCCAATTCCGGCGAATCTCCGACGTCGGCTTTAGGGTAGTTGGTTCAAAAGGCGGAAATTCCGCTTTGTCTCGGAACCTGCCACTGCCCGACAACGCATGAAGGACCGCTTCCAGTCTGAAGCGGCCATTGCTGGGGAAAATTTGACCTTCTGCTGCTCGCATATTTTTCGAAATTCGCCGAGGACAAGATTAGTCACCTACCGGTAAAACGCCTCAACCGCGCCCTTCAACTTGATCAGCAGCGGATGGCCCTTGCGATCAACCGTTTTGCCTGCGGGCACTTTAACCCAGCCTTCGCTGATGCAGTATTCCTCGACATCCGAGCGTTCCTTGTTGTTCAGGCGAATGCCAACGTCGTGCTCGAACACGGCGGCAATGTGATGCGGGCTGCGCGTGTCTGCGGAGAGGCGGTCGGGCAGGGGCGGGCGCGAGGTGGTTTCGGTCATCAGGTTTTCTTTCAGGGGGTCAATAGGCGTCAAAAGGGGGCGATTTGTGAGTCAGGCTGCGGCCGCGTTCAGCCGGTGATCACTGCCAGACGACTGGCCCTTTGGCAGCAAACCATTTCGCAACTTCCGGGTCGACAGCCGCTTCTATCCGGCTGCGTTTGATTTTCATGGTGGGCGTTAAAAAGCCGTTGTCCATTGACCAGGGTTCGCGGGCAACCACAATCATTTTCAGCTGTTCGTAGTCGGCTACCTTGCTGTTGACACGTTTCAGCACAGCGGCCATTTCATCGACAAATTCGGCGCGCACGGCCGGATCTGTCAGGCGTGGTCGCAGGCCTTCGGCGGGCACCACCATCGCATAAGCGGCCTGCTGGCCGACGCCGGAAACCAGTGACAGCTCAACCATGGGGCTTTCGTTGATCAGGTTTTCAATCGGTGCGGGTGCCACGTACTTGCCCTTGCCGGTTTTGAACAGCTCTTTTTTGCGCCCGGTGAGTTTCAGCTGCCCGTTCGGACCTTCTTCCCCCAGATCGCCGGTCATGAAGAAGCCGTCGGCATCAAAGGTTTCGGCATCCAGGTCAGGCCGCTTGTAGTAACCGACCAGTGTGCCCGGCGATTTGATCAAAATTTCGCCGTCAGCGTTGATGCGCCGTTCTACGCCGGGAAACGCCACGCCCACATGCCCTGCGGCGTTCAGGGTGCTGGTGGTGGTATGGGAATAGGCGAAGTCTTCGGTCATGGCGTAGCCCTCCATCAGGTTCAGGCCCAGCCGGCGATACCAGGCAATCAGCGCCGGGGGAATCGGCGCCGAGCCACTGCCGGCCAGCATGACTTCATTGAGGCCGAGTTGCGTCAGTACTTTGCGCGCGACGATTTTTCCGAGCAGCGGAATGGACAGCAGAAAGTCGAGCTTCTTGGCCGGCATTTTGCCAAACACGCCTTGCTGAAACTTCAGCCACAGGCGCGGCACCGAGATAAATACGGTGGGGCGTGCGCGTTGCAGATCCTGTAAAAACGTCTCAAGCGACTCGGCAAAAAAAACATGGCCCCGGCCCCGCACAAAGCCTGCGCATTCGATCCAGGCACGCTCGAAAACATGCGCCAGCGGCAGGTAGGACAACGCACGGTAGGGAAAGTTTGCACCCGCCTGTTGCTCCTGATAGGCGACGATACCCTCGCTGGCGCGCGTCACCCGCTCAAAACTGTGCATCACGCCCTTGGGCGTGCCGGTCGAGCCCGACGTGTACATCAGCATCGCCAGATCATCAGGCTGGCGCTGCGGCTTGCCTGCCATGGGAGGGTTTGTTTTAACGATGGCGTCCCAGGTGTCGAAATTGGGCGGCGGTGACAGTGGCAGGGAGATACACGGCAACCCGGCGGGAACGCCCGGCATTTGCTGGGCCCAGCTGTCGAGCTTGCCAACGAACAAAAGACGGGCGCCACTGTGCTCCAGCACGTACTTCACCGTCTCTGCAGATTCGGTCGGGAAGATCGCGACCGTGGTGCCGCCAGACATCCAGATCGCCAGCTCGGCCATCATGAAGTGCGCGGTATTTTTTGACAGGATGGCGATACGCGAGCCCGGCTCAAACCCGCGTGACGCCAGGTGCGTGGCCATACGGCGCGCCTGATCCATCATTTGGCGCCAGGTGGTGTCAACGACTTGCCCCTTACCCACAGGCTGCGTCAGGTAAATCTGATCTGCCAGCGCTGATTCGTGTTCATAAACATAGTCAAGAATAAGTTTTGAGGTGGACAAGTTGACTCCTTTTTTGTGAATCGGTATTTTCTTCAGCCGCAGTCAACCGGCCAGGCCCACAAACACATTTTGCACATCGTCATTCGCATCAATGGTGGCCAGGAAGGCCTCTACTTCTTCAAGATATTTGGCACTTAAAGTGCCGGGATCAACGGGGTTTTTCGCCTTGTAGCCCAGCTTGGCAGACAGCACCGTGAAACCTTGCGCGGGCAGGGCGCGGCAAACCAGATCCAGATCGGAGTGGTCTGTCAGGAACAGCGTAGTGCCGTCTTCGTCGCCGGGCTCGAAGTCTTGGGCACCGGCTTCGATGGCGGCCAGTTCAGGGTCGGCGCCTTTGGCTGCCGGCTCGGCTTCAATCATGCCGACATGGTCGAAATCCCAGGCCACCGAGCCCGAGGTGCCCAGATGTCCCTTGCGAAATATCACACGAATTTCTGACGCGGTACGGTTCAAATTGTCGGTCAGGCACTCAACCATCACAGGCACCTGGTGCGGGGCAAAACCTTCGTAAATCACGTGTTCAAAATGAACCACCTCGCCAGTGAGCCCTGCCCCTTTCTTGATGGCGCGCTCCAGCGTGTCTTTGGGCATTGACACCTTGCGTGCCTGCTCCACCACCAGCCGCAGCCGCGCATTGGAAGCCGGGTCGGCGCCGCTGCGCGCGGCGACCATGATTTCTTTGGCCAGTTTTCCAAAAACACGGCCTCTTGCGTTGGCAGCCAGTTCCTTGCCTTTTGCTTTCCATTGCGCGCCCATGTGGGAGTCTCCTTCGTTGTTGCAGCGCTAGCCGGCGCCTGGTTTATTTGAACTGAGTCGCTTGCGGGGTGGTCGCGTTCGCCCGGTTTTGTGGGCGTGGCGCAAGCGGGCTTTCGGTTATACACCCATGCCCGAGCGGCGCCACTTGCCGAATTCGCAGCGCGTTTGCCCTCGGCCTGTGCTGACGCGCACTACCGCACAGCTAACCCCTCTGCAGCCTTACCATGCGTGTTGGGCTGAAGACCGGAAAGGTCAAGCAAAAAAGCTGTTGTCCCGAATATTACGGGCGCAAGAAGCTATCAATAAAGTAGCAGTTCGGTGCCACTTTGCAGCGCAGCCGGGCACAAGCCGTCAGCGAAGATTCGACCGCACCCAGCGCACGATGTCAGCCGCGCTCATGGCGCCGCTTTGGCGCACCAGTTCGCGGCCGTCCTGGAACAGCACCATGGTCGGAATGCTGCGAATGCGAAAGCGCTGGCCTAAGGCGGGTACGGCCTCGGTGTCAACCTTGGCCAGGCGCACCTGAGGCTGCAACTGCGCGGCGGCGTCTTCAAAGGCGGGTGCCATGGCGCGGCACGGGCCGCACCACGGCGCCCAAAAATCTACCAGCAGCGCAATTTGATTGCGAACGAGGTGCTTGTCAAATGCCGCTTTGTCCAGGGCGGCAGACTGGCCGGTAAAAAGTTCTTTTTTGCAACTGCCGCAACTCGGCGCGCTACCCATGTGGTCGGCGCGCACGCGATTGGTGGTGTGGCAGTGCGGGCAAACAATGTGAAGTGACTCGGCCATTTGTTGCAGTTTGGGGACTCCCTCTGTCATTTCAAGCTCAAGTCCGGTCTCGAAATGTCAGCCAGCGTGCCGGTCATCAGCGGATAAATTTTGTCCGGCTGGCGGTCGCCATCGAAGTCTTCGACCCCCGCCGGGTTGTGCTGGCGAAAAGCGATGCGAACAAACGGGCTGCGCGCCAGCTTGACCTGCAATAGATCTGCGGAAGAGATTCTTTACAGGTCGTTGCATCTGGTTTGCCTGATTGATGACTGCTTCAGAACCGCAAGCGCTACAAGTTTAATAGCTTCTTGCGCAAGTTCCATACTGGTTGAGCGCAGAAAACATGTCGATACCTGAGCTCTTTGCGGCTGCGGAAGCTTGTATTTTTTGCTTACATTTTCGGAACTTTTTATCGGTAACGCAGGATTTCAGCGTGCCGGTCATTGCCTGCCATATGAGTCGAAGCTACTCTTCATCTGTCACCTTCCAGAGAGAGAAAAATGCTGAAGCAACTGTTCAAACCGAAGTTAAAAGCCACACCGGCCGCCTCTGATTCGCTCAACTATCTGAGCACCGGCTTTACTGTCATGCCGTCATCGCCGCCGCTTGAGGTCACGGGTATCTGGCAACGCTACCGCCTCGGTGCCGCGACTGAAAAAGATCTGCTTCAGGGGCTGGCCAAGTGCGTCGCCCAGCTCCGGGTGCCGCATCCTTTGATGCCGGCAAAGTTCCAGATGGCGACCCATCTTGCGTACGCTCCATGCGCCACCAAACTGCAAACCGCAGACGCCATCGATGCGCTCCTCGACTGGGCCGACGCCAACGGTATTACAGTGCTGGACGGCGCATCGGCCTGATTGGCCGGGGCTGCAGAGCCCACTGGGGCAAAACTGCGGCGAACGTCATAACGGTCGTGCGCGTGCAGCGCTCGGCGTTTTTCCTGGCCCGATCCTGATACGTGGCCGGGGCCTTTCTGCGCCGCCTTGCCACTGGCGTTCAGACGCTGTGATACGCTGGCTGCAACCGCATCCGGCAGGCAGAGGGTCATCGGGTCGTACGCTTCTGCTGTCTGCCTGCGGTCTCCGCCACAGACAAAAATCTCTTGCAAAATTAACCGCGTGCGCGCCGGAGTCTGCTTGCATTTGCGTCACTTGAAAAATACGATTGTGCGTTGATGAATGCATTGTTTTTAAAGCCGGTTCAGGCCCGCTTGCAATCAGCCGCCTGTGCCTTGGTATTGGCCAGCGTTTTCGGGCCGATGGTCGGCTGCGCTGCGCCAGCGAGGGTATTTCCATCGCAAGAGCAGTTCGGTTCTGCCAACACTTACTCGCGCCTGTTTGACGCGTCGGCCGCGCAAACCTGCGAGGCCGCACGGCGCGCCTTGCTCAGTCAGGGCTACATCATCAACACCGCCAGCAGCGATCTGGTGGAAGGCCGAAAAAGTTTTCAGCCCGACGCCGAGGCGCACCTGCGCATGGAAATCAGGGTCGTATGCGCGCCCGATGGACCCAAAAGTGTTGAAGGCCCGGATGGCAAAGTCAGCCTGGCTTTTGTCACCGCGCTTCAGGACCAATACGCGCTAAAGAAAAGCAATAACTCCGCCAGCCTGGGCGTGGGTGCGTTTGGCTCGGTCTCCCTTCCTTTCAGTTCGAGCAGCGATTCGATGGTGCGCGTGGGCAGTGAAACAATCACGTCCGACGCGTTTTATGACCGCTTCTTCGAACTGGTGCGGCGCTTTCTGGTCGTGGAAGTGATGCCCGCTAAAGCGCCTCAGTGAGGCGTCTTAGTGAAGCGCTTCAATAATGCGCCTTGATCGCGGGCGTCGCAGACGACTGCCGGCATACGGCAACAGCCCGCGCATCTGAGCACAACACCTTATCAATAAAAAACAGCGATGGATATTCTTCCTCTGGTCATCTTCGTGGCGCTGGCTTTTGCATGGCTCAAAAAAAGCGAGCAACGCAAACGCATTGCCCTGCTGGGCCGTCACCTGGGCAGCTACCAGATTGAAAAGCTGATGGAAACGCTGGTCGCCGGCTACATGCGTGCCCTGGGCGAGCCAGAGCTGCAGCGCCGCGAACAGATCTGGCGCCACCTTGACAGCGCCCAGACGCAGCTGTGCCAGCAGTTCAACAAATTCAGTGCCGAGTTTTCGCTGCTTGATGCGGCGCAGACACGTATCAGCACGGTGGCGCTGCCCATTCCCTACGCCGCAAGTGTCTTCCCGCAGGCCACGTTCGACGCGCGCCAGGCGCTGGCACTGCACGCCCACGCGCTCACTCAGGCAGCCACCAACACAATGCACCGATCACTGAAGGAACAAGCCTTCACGCTGTCGGCTGAGCTGTTTTTGATACAGCACACCTGCCACTGGTATTGCAATTCAAAAACGGTGGCTTCTGCCCGTTTGCTGGCGCGCCATCAAACCTCGTATGACCAGGTGCTGGCGGCGGTGGCACCGGAGACGCGGGCGGCCTATGGGCGCTTGACGGGCCAGTGATCGCGCACCGCAACAACCGGGCTGCAAAGCAGCTTGTGGGCTGTGCTCTTGCCTGGATTTGAAAGAAAAAAAGCTTTTAGCCCAGGCGCTACCTGCGCAAGACGCTACTAAAAGCGTAGCGACGGAGATTGCAACAGGCCATCGCTGCAACTAATAGTTTCGCCGCCTGCAGGGGCACTGGGGTTGGGAATTGCGATCGGCTGGGTTGAGTTTGGCGGTTAAAAAATGACGCCAGAAAGGACGGCATCAACCCGATTTTTTCTGCATGATGACGAGCGCAATACCGCCCAGAATTGTGAATGAAGCCAGTACCAGAGGGCCAGTCAAGGCTTCGTCGAGCAACAGCACACCGCCCAACGCGGCAATCACCGGAACGCTCAGTTGCACGGTAGCTGCGTGCGTCGCTTTTAACGCCGGCAAGGCCTGGTACCAGAGTGCATAGCCCAGTCCTGAAGCCAGCGCGCCCGACACCACGGCATAGGCCATGCCGGCAGGGTCGGGTTTCAGGTAACCGGCGATCAGCAAGCGCATCACCAGAGTCAGCGCCAGGGCCATCGGTACGGTACGTAAAAAGTTGCCGGCCGTCACTTCGGTCGGGTTGTTCTGATCTGGGTTGGGCGCTGATTTTCCGCGCAATGAATAAACACCCCAGGCCGCACCTGCGCTGATCATCGACAGCGCGGCCAGCGGGGCAGGTGCTGCCAGCCCCGGCAGCATCAGCGTCACCAGGCCTGCCAGGGCCAGGGCGATACCAGACCACTGCAGTTTGCGCAGGCGCTCGCCGCGCCAGATGCCGTAGCCGATCATTGTGGCCTGCACAGAAGCAAACAGCAGCAAGGCGCCTGTTGCGGCCGACATGCTGACGTAGGCAAAAGAAAACCCCGCCGCGTAGACAAAGAGCGCGCAGGCCGACAGCCAGTTCCCCGGCATCGGCCTGCCTGTAGGGTGCGGCGCAGAGTTGCCACGGCTCAGCCGCACCACCAGCCACAGCATGCAAGCACCTGACAGCAGGCGGATGGCGGTGAAACTGGCTGCGTCGATGGCGGTGTGCTTGAGCGCCATACGGCACAGCAGTGAATTGCCGGCGAAGGCCAGCATGGCCGTTGCGACCAGAACCACAAGACGTAGCCGGGACATGGGGCTTTCAAAAAAAGGCGGGGCACAAACGGCTGACTGCGCGGGCGCCAATGCTAAAAAGCGTCGGTGCCTGCGCGCATCATGCACTGGTGGTCAGACAGCAGCGTTATTTTGCACGGCAAGCGCCGCCGACTGGATACCTGCCCGTAACGGAAACGCAGGTTTGGTGCGTCGGGGCGGGAAGCCTGAATCAGGCCGCTTTGGCCGTGCGGCGCTCGCCGAATGCCGACTTGCGCTTGACGCTGACTGTCTCGACATCGCCGCCGGCGATTTTGCTGGCAAGTTCGGCGGTTTTCTGCTCGATTTGTGCAGCCAGCTTGCTCAGCACCAAAGCGCCCGGTGCGGTAACAGCCGCCAGCGTGTTCAAGGTGGTCACGCCGGTTTTTTCTTCGAAGGCGCTGGCATTGGCTGCCACGCGCTCAACGCCTTGTTCAAGCGCCTTGACCAGCTGACTGACCACTTGCGTCGCGCCGTTGGTCGTCAGATCCAGGCCCTTGCTGTAGTAGGCGCTGAAGGCTATTTGTGCCGCTGCGGCGTTTTTGGCCGTCTCGGCGGTCAGTTCGCTGCGCGACTGCTTCATCGCACGGTTCCAGCGCTGCTCCAGCAGACTGACCGCACGCTCGCCACCGGCGCGGTAAGCGTCGATGACGTTTTTGGCGGCGTTGCCGTAAGACTCGATCAGCTCGGTGGCAACAGTGGAGAGGTTTTTGGCAGTCACGGTGTTTCCTTTGGAAGGGGGTTGGGGTTAACAGATGGCGCTATGGTGCGGGTTTTCCCTAGGGAGTGCGACCTAGTTTGCTAGAGTGAGCTGTCCAGGCGGCTTGGCACCTGCGCAAGCGTTGCAGTGCATCACGCCATTTTTTAAGCGGAAAAGGCCTCTAACCCAAGCGATACATGCGCCACAAGCTACTAAAATAATAGCGAGTAGTTATCGCTTGCACCATACCAGCAGCAGGTTATTGGC
>JANPFZ010000389.1:0-13811 GCA_031423655.1 Polaromonas sp. | reverse complement strand
GTTTACGTTGAAGCCAAGCCGTTTTCCATCGGCTTTCGGGTCGAACATCCGCAAGGCCTGATCGACCGCGCGCGTTGGGGCCGGCATGCCGGCCATCCGCTGCTGGGCGCGGCCGACTACAAGCTGGTGCATCACGCCAGCAATGGCCGCTCGGTCTACAGCTTTTGCATGTGTCCGGGTGGCACAGTGGTGGCCGCCACATCGGAAGCCGGCCGCGTGGTGACCAACGGCATGAGCCAGTATTCGCGCAACGAACGCAACGCCAACGCCGGCATCGTGGTCGGCATCGACCCGCGCGACTACCCGGGCCATGCGCTGGCGGGGCTTGACTTTCAGCGCCAGCTGGAGTCGCATGCCTACGTTTTAGGCGGCAGCGACTACCGCGCACCGGGTCAGCTGGTAGGCGATTTCGTGGCGGGGCGCGCTTCAACGTTACTCGGCAGCGTGGAGCCGTCGTACACGCCGGGCGTCACCCTCGGTGACCTGTCCTCCGCGCTGCCCGCTTACGCCATCGAAGCCATGCGCGAAGCCTTCCCGGCGTTCGGCCGCAAGATCAAAGGCTTCGACACGCACGACGCGGTGTTGACCGGCGTGGAGACGCGCACCTCGTCACCGATCAAGATGAGCCGGGGCGACGACATGCAAAGCGTCAACGTGCGCGGCCTGTATCCGGCGGGTGAAGGCGCGAGCTATGCCGGCGGTATTTTGTCGGCGGGGGTGGATGGCATCAAGGTGGCCGAGGCGGTGGCACGGCAGATGCTGTCAAGGGCGTAGCGGACTGTCGGCTGGTGTCCGAACCGCGCACGCAGGCACTGGCGCAACCGTTCTGACAAGGGCGTGCCGTTGACCCTTAGCACCCAAGCCGGGTACACGGAAATCAAAACGCATGCGCTGAGGGCCCGGACGGCGCGCCCTTCCGCAGCTACTCCGGCCAGCGCGGGTGTTCGTCGTCGATCACGAAGACGTGCGAGTGCTCGCCGCCGCTCCCAGCACCACGCCGGCATCGCTTCCGGCCAGGTCGAAAGCCGGCAAGCCCAGCGCCACAGTCGCCAGACCGGTGCCAAGCAAGGCGATGCCCTGTGCAAAAAACAGCTGGCGGTAAGTCCGGTTTGAACGAACGTCAAGCATGGATCAAGCGGGAAGAAGGTGCTCGACGGCATCGCGAACAGCTGGCGGCGAATCGGTCTTTCGACATGCTAGCGGCGTAAGAAAAAACCCAAAGCCGGTGTTGACTATCTAAAAAGCCCCTGCAAGGGGTCAGCGTATATCTGCGAGTGCGCTCGCGAGCTCTCGCGTAAGCGCAGTTGCTGAAACCTCTTTGCAAGCACTCGCATTTTGACCAGCCCACAAGGGCGAAAACTCGCCGCTGCCCAGGCTTTCGGCCTTGGCGCGCAAGGGCGCGATGGCCGACGTCGCCAACGGAAAGGCGGGTGGGGCGGCGCTGATCGGCCCCAGCTCCCGCATGAGGCGGTTCACGATGCCGCGTGCGGGCCGTCCGGTGAACAGATTGGTTAGCGCAGTAATGCGCGCTGCGTCACTTTTCAGCGCCGCGCGATGGACCGCGCTGGTGGTGGCCTCAGTACACAACAGGTAGGCCGTTCCGACCTGCACGCCGGCCGCGCCAAGTGCCATCGCCGCCGCGACGCCCTTTGCGTCAGCGATGCCTCCTGCAGCGATGACCGGGACGTTCACCGCCCGCACGATCTGCGACACCAACGCGGACGTGCCGACCTGGGTGCCGAGGTCGTCGGACAGGAACATGCCGCGATGTCCGCCCGCCTCTAGTCCTTGCGCAATGACGGCATCGACGCCATGCGCCTCCAGCCAGCGCGCCTCGTCGACAGTGGTCGCCGACGACAGTACTTTTGCGCCCCAGCCGCGCACCCGGGCCAGCAGATCGGCTGAGGGCAGGCCGAAATGAAAACTGACCACGGCGGGCCTGAACTCGGCCAGCACATCGGCAGCCTCGGCACCGAATGGCCAGCGACCGGGGCCTGCGGGAATCGCATCGGCGTCGATGCCGAACTCCGCGAAGTACGGCGACAGCGCCGCCCGCCAGACCACCTCGCGCCGGGCGCTGGGCTCAGGCTGCGTGTGGCAGAAGAAGTTCACGTTGAACGGCCTCGTGGTCTGCGCACGGATGGCCGCCAGTTCCTTGCGCATGGCGTCCACGCCGAGCATGGCACAGGGAAGCGAGCCGAGCCCACCCGCGTTGCAGACCGCGACGGCGAGCGCACTTCCCTGCACGCCCGCCATCGGGGCTTGAATGATGGGGAGGTCTATTCCAAGGAGCTTCTGCAGGTTCATGGTCCCGAAATATCCTTGTTCAGTAAGCGTACTTGGCGACCATCGGCTCGTTCCATTCGATCCCATTGCCCGGCCGGTCTGGAACGACCGCCTGACCGTCTACAACTTCGAACGGCTCCGCGATGATGAGGTTGCCCCAGTCGCGCCATTCGAGCCAGTCTGCGGTCTCGGTTGCACGCAGCAGGTGCGCGGACACCTCCGGGTACAGATGGCTCGACATCGGATGGCCGGCCGCGCCGGCGATTGCGGCAGCGCGCATCCAGCCGGTGACGCCACCGATCCGCATCAAATCCGGCATATACAGATCCGCCGCCTGAGCCTGCACCGCGTCAAAGAAGGAGCGCGGTCCATAGATGTTTTCACCAATCTGCACAGGAGTCTTCAGCTCGCGCGCCAACTGCGCGCTTTGCGCGTAGTTGTCATATACCACCGGTTCCTCGAACCAGTACAGCCCCTGGTCATCCAGCGCATGGCAGCGCCAGATCGCCTCCTGCAGCGTCTGTCCCTGGTTGAAGTCGCACATCAGATGTATGTCTTTGCCGACTGCCTCACGTACCAACTCCAGAGCCTTCAGATCGTCGGCAAGTTTCGGGCGCCCAAGGCGAATCTTGATCGCGCTGAAGTTGCCCTCGTCAACAAGTTCCTCCGCTTCCTTCCCGAGCTTGTCCAGAGGCAGCAGCCACAGCCCGTTCGTGTTGTAGGTGCGCACCTTACCAACGCTGCCGCCGAGCAACTCTGCGAGCGGCAACCCGGCTGCCTTTGCGAGCGCATCCCAGATTGCCATGTCCAGTCCCGCAGTGGCGATCACGCTGACTCCCTGCCGCCCGAGCAGATGCAGCGTGCCGATCACGTCGCGATACAGGTCGAGTGGCGCGAGCTGCCGACCCTTGAATGCTTCTGCCATGTCCTCGATCATCGGCCCGATGTAGCGAACCGCCTTCTTCAAGTAAGGCTCGAGGTAGCTGTGACCGACGATGCCCTCCTTCGTCTTCACGTCGATCAGGATGAACGGCCATTCCGCAAATGTGCCGACCTTTGCGACGATCGGCCGCCTCATCGGAATCGATACCGCGCGCACGCGCACGCTCTCAAAGGTGAGCTTTTCCAGGGCTTTCATGGATGGCTATCTCCTGTTTGTGTCAGAGCGACGGGACCAGCTTACTCCCCAGTCCGCAAGTGCGCTTCGGGCCGACAGCGGGCACCAGGTGCCGAGTCGGGCTTCCGATTCAGTGCCGCATAACGTTTGAATTCATCGGCTGGCCGCGCTTTTCGGCCAGTCCGGTGGAATGATGGGTTGGGCGTCATGTTGGTCTCCGTTCGAGCAATTCGGCTAGCTTGGCCAGGGCGGAAACTGGTTCATCACACATTGCGGCAAAGTCTCGTGAATAGCTCTTTGCTGCTGCATCTCGGTCCAGTGACCTGCCCCCGTACTTGGCCCGCCACTTGTAGAAAGTGGCATCGCTGAAACCACCTTTGCGGCACAGCTCCTTGATCGGCATCCCGGCCTCAACCTGCTTGATGAAACCGATGATCTGCTCTTCTGTCTTCTGTGTATCTGCTTTTTCTCATGTCCGTCATTCTCCATAGTGACGGACTTCCTGGAATTTACGCTGGTGCGGCTGGGAGGGGGCAGGTCAGAAACCCGCATAAGTTAGGCTTCTTGGCCCACATACTGGATAAACAATCAGTACCAAATAAGGTCGTCAAAACCAGCCGTCCATCCTGTTTTGCGTGCCGTCCGCTAGGTCGATCAGAGACTTGAACGAATTCATTCCAATCACTGTAGGCTGCGTACCGATGTTCGTCAAATGGGGCTCGCGCCATCCACGTGCCATCCGGCGAATGGAGCGTAAGCACATCTCACCCGACATAAAAAAAGCCGCTGCACCCGCAGCGGCTTTTTCAATTTGGCAAGAAGATCAAACCTGACCAGGCTGCGCGTTTTGCAGCGCGGCAATACGCTCTTCAATCGGCGGGTGCGTGGCAAACAGTTTGCCCATGCTGCCGGTAATGCCCATCGCTTCAACCGCCTTCGGCAGCTGGCCGGGCTGCATGCCTCCCAGGCGAGCCAGCGCGTTCATCATCGGCTCTTTGCGACCCATCAGTTGGGCCGCACCGGCATCAGCGCGGAACTCCCGGTGACGCGAAAACCAGGCCACCACAATCGCAGCGGCAAAGCCCAGCACGATATCGAGCACGATGGTGCTGACGTAGTAGCCAATGCCGGGGCCGGAGTTGCTGCTGCTGCCGCGGCGCAAAAAGCTGTCAACCGCATAACCGATCACGCGCGACAGAAACACCACGAAGGTATTCATCACGCCCTGAATCAGTGTCATCGTGACCATATCGCCATTCGCAACGTGGGCAATCTCGTGGCCCAGCACGGCTTCGATTTCTTCGCGCGTCATGCCCTGGAGCAGGCCGGTTGAAACGGCTACCAGCGATGAATTCTTGAACGCGCCGGTCGCAAACGCATTCGGTGCGCCTTCAAAAATACCTACCTCCGGCATGCCGATTTGCGCCTTTTCAGACAACTTGCGCACGGTCTCGACAATCCACGCTTCGTCGGCGTTCTGCGGCTCGTTGATAACGCGCACGCCCGAACTCCATTTGGCGACCGGCTTGCTGATCAACAGCGAAATTATGGCGCCGCCAAAACCGATAACCGCCGCGAATCCCAGCAGCATGCCCAGGTTCAAGCCCTGTGGGGTCAGGTAGCGGTTCACGCCCAGCAGGCTGGCAACGATGCCCAGCACCACGACCACCGCGAGGTTGGTCATCACAAACAAAATAATGCGCTTCATGAATTCTCCGTAGATCAGATGTTGCCGCAGCAGGAACTGCATTGTGCAGAAAGTTGGGTCCGTTCCCGCTAAATCAAGGTATTGGGTAGGGCCTTCGTGGACTCAGGTCTGGTTTTTAATTGCTTGAATCGGCCTGAATACAACCGAGTCCTTGTAAAAAGAAAAGTTCTCGTTTTCAGGCCACCAACCGGGCACGCCCAGCACCGGCAGAGGCGTAAAGGGTTTGGCGGCAAGTTTCTCCGCAGACAGACCAGCCGCAATCCATTCGTCCAGTTGATCCGAAGTTGCTATTGATTTAATAGCTGATTGCGCAAGATATACGTGGGCTGTGATCGCTTTTCGTGGATAAACCAGCTTTTCGAGCAGCGCATGGCCGAAGAGAACCAGCTGCGCTTCACGCCACAGCGGGCGTAGCGTGATGAAAAGCATCTCCCAGTCACGCGCCAGCAGCGCATCCCACAGCGGCTGGGGGGCGATCAGAAAAGCCGCGTTTTCATCGAACACAGTCAGTGCATCACGAACCGGACCGCGCAAAGGCTGCACGCCCACCTTCGCAATTTCCGCCGCCTGCAGCTGATTCAGTTTTTTCTTGGTTTGCGAGAAGGTGATCCAGCACAGACCGTTGAAAAAGTCGTGCAGGTTGTCGCGGGTGGGGCACTGGCCCGTATTAAAAATAAAGCGTTCGTAGGCTTCACCTTCAGGCAATTGCTGCTGGGGAACAAAGCGCACCCCATCGCTGTGCACCGTACCCAGCGCCAGATGCAGCGGCAGGCCCGAAGCCAACGCTTGCGTTACCTGCTCGCCAGAGGCTTTGAGGTGGGTGAGCCAGGGCTGGCCCCAATCGACGGTCGCAATCACGGGCAAGCCGAGCGGTGCATCACGCGCAATACGGCACCGCTACCCGCGCGCAGGCTTTCCCAGACGCTTGTCACGCACCGCCACGGTGGACTTTCCTTCGTCGGCAATTTCAAACAACTGCGTGGCGACCAGCAGCTTGGTCAAGGTGGAATAGCCATAGTTGCGGTGATCGAACGAAGCCTGATTGGCAATCTGCGTGCCGACTGCGCCGACGCGGGCCCAACCCTCGTCGTTCGCAGCGGCCTGAACGGCGTTTCTCAGCAGCGTCACCAACTTCGCGTCCTGCTTAAGCTGTGCCGGCGTTGCTCGCAAGGGCGTCGTTGAGACAGCTTCCGCTTCGCTGTCATCCCTGTTGTCGCCGACGAGGCCGCCGAAGACCTCACTGACAGCGATCGGCCGCAGTTTGTCGAGGAACAAAAACCGGGAGCACGCGTTGACGAACGGCTCAGGGGTTTTTTGCGCGCCGAACCCATACACCGCAGCACCCTTGGCGCGCAGGTGCATCACCAGCGGCGTAAAGTCGGCGTCCGACGACACAATGCCGAAAGCGTCTGGACGGTCGGTGTAAAGCAACTCCAGCGCGTCGATCACCATCGCCATGTCGCTGGCGTTTTTTCCTTTGGTGTAGTCGAACTGCTGCATCGGACGAATGGCGTGTTCATGCAGCGCTTCTTCCCAGCCCTTGAGTTCGCTCTTTTTCCAGTTGCCGTAGGCGCGGCGAATGTTGGTTTCGCCGAAGGTCGACAGCTCGTTGAGGATCAGGTCGATTTTCGACGCCGGCGAATTGTCCGCATCTATGAGCAGCGCCACGCGCGGTTTGTGGTCCATCGTCAGCTCCAGTCGGTTTCCAGCTTCCAGGCCAGGCTTTCGCCCGACCGCAAAGGCTTCAACTCGGCCTCGCCAAACGCGAAACTCACAGGCGGCGTCCAGCTTTTTCGCTTCAAGGTGATGCTGCCCTGGTTGCGCGGCAGGCCGTAAAAATCAGCCCCGTTGAAACTGGCAAAAGCCTCCAGCTTATCGAGCGCACCGACCGCATCGAAGGCCTCGGCATACAACTCCATCGCCGCGTGCGCGGTGTAGCAGCCGGCGCAACCGGTCGCGTGCTCCTTCAAATGCGCCGGGTGCGGTGCGCTGTCGGTGCCGAGGAAAAATCGCGGGTTGTCGCTGGTGGCTGCCGCGACCAAGGCAAGCCGGTGCGTCTCGCGTTTGAGTACGGGCAGGCAGTAATAATGCGGCCTGATACCGCCCGAGAAGATGGCATTGCGGTTGTACAGCAGATGGTGTGCGGTGATGGTGGCGCCGGTGAATCGGTCGGCCGCCTGCACATACTGCGCGGCCTCTTTGGTCGTGATGTGTTCAAAAACAATCTTTAATTCAGGAAAATCGCGGCGCAGCGGAATCAATTGCGTGTCGACGAAAACCGCCTCGCGGTCAAACAGATCAATCTCGGGCGAGGTGACTTCACCATGCACCAGCAGCAGCAGGCCTTCGCGCTGCAATGCCTCCAGCGTTTTGTAGGTCTTGCGCAGGTCGGTTACGCCAGCATCGCTGTTGGTGGTAGCACCTGCCGGGTACAACTTGACGGCGACAACGCCGGCGTCTTTGGCGCGTTTGATTTCGTCGGGCGGCAAGTTGTCGGTCAGGTAAAGCGTCATCAATGGCTCGAAGGCCACGCCTTCGGGTACTGCGGCCTGGATGCGCTCGCGGTAGGCAACGGCCTGCGCGGCTGTGGTCACCGGCGGGCGCAGATTCGGCATGATGATGGCCCGACCAAACTGCGCTGCGGTGTGGGGCACGACCGTTTGCAGCGCCTCGCCATCGCGCACATGCAGGTGCCAGTCGTCGGGGCGGGTCAACGTGATGGTTGAGATGATGGTTGTCGCTTCAGTCATGCTTTGAATTGTCGCATTGGACTAGCTCTTCAGCACCATGAAACAAGCCCCGCGAGCGGGGCTTCAAGCAACCGTCCCGAGAAGATTCAGTGTGAAAGAATTTTGTTCAGAAAATCCTTGGTCCGTGCCTGGCGATTTTCCGGGTGCTGGAAGAACTCTTCGGTTGAGCAGTCTTCCAGAATTTTCCCGCCGACGTCCATGAAGATCACGCGGCTGCCGACTTTTTTGGCGAACCCCATCTCGTGCGTGACGACCATCATGGTCATGCCCTCTTTGGCCAGATCCATCATGCAGTCGAGCACCTCGCCGACCATCTCCGGGTCGAGTGCCGAGGTCGGTTCGTCGAAAAGCATTGCAATCGGGTCCATGCTGAGCGCCCGCGCTATCGCCACGCGCTGCTGCTGGCCGCCTGAGAGCTG
This sequence comes from Polaromonas sp., assembly GCA_031423655.1. Lineage (GTDB taxonomy): Bacteria > Pseudomonadota > Gammaproteobacteria > Burkholderiales > Burkholderiaceae_C > Polaromonas. The sequence goes on along the minus strand of JANPFZ010000389.1, from coordinate 5,531 downwards.
GCCAGGAAACTTGTCCTTGTGCAGCATCAGGCCGACGCGGTCCAGGTACTTCAGGCCGTGCGTTTTCGCGTCTTCTGCGTTTCGGCCCTTGACCTTGATCTGCGCCAGCGTCAGGTTTTCCGTCACGCTCAGATGCGGAAACAGCTCGAAGTTCTGAAACACCATGCCGACCCGGCTGCGCAGTTTGGGCAGATCGGTTTTGGGGTCATGCACCGCCTGGCCATCAACAAAAATCTGGCCCTTCTGAAACGGCTCCAGCGCATTGATGGTTTTGATCAGCGTCGATTTGCCCGAGCCCGACGGCCCACACACCACCACCACCTCGCCTTTTTCGATTGCGGTCGTGCAATCGTTCAAGACCTGCACCGTGCCATACCACTTCGACACTTTTTTCATTTCGATCATCGACATCTTCTTCTCCAGTGCGTTCATTGAACGGCTCGTCGTTACAACAACTATTCCGCGGAATTAACGAATGATGGCAATCTTGTTCTGCAATTTCTTAACCATGTAAGACAGACCAAAGCACATGATGAAATAAACCACCGCCGCTAACAAATAGGCCTCTTCCGGGCGCCCGTAAATTTTGCCGGCAGTGCTGAAACCTTTCAATAAATCGTAGGCGCCGATGGCGTAAACCAGTGACGTGTCCTGAAACAGAATAATCGTCTGCGTCAACAGAATCGGCACCATGTTTCGAAAGGCCTGCGGCAAGATGATGAGCTTCATGTTCTGCGCGTAGGTCATGCCCAGCGCCCTGCCCGCGTTGACCTGCCCGCGCGAGATCGACTGAATACCCGCCCGCATGATCTCGCTGAAATAAGCCGCCTCAAAGGCGACGAAGGTAATGATGGCGGAGATTTCAGCGCGGTAGTTGCTGCCACCGGGAATCAGCGCATAGAACGACGCGGGCACCAGCAGAAAGAACCACAAAATCACCATCACCAGCGGCACAGAGCGCATGCCGTTGACATAAATGGTCGCCGGCAAGACCAGGAATTTTTTACCCGACAACCGCATCAGCGCCAGCAGGGTGCCGAAGAAGATGCCGCCCAGAGTGGCGACTATCGTCAGCTGGATACTGAAAAAGAAGCCCTTGATGACGAACTTGGAAATGATGTCCCAGTTCAGAAAAGTCAGGTCGAGTCCAAACATGTCAGTGCCCTCCGCCGGTCGCGCCAGCCACGACGTAGCCGGGTATTTGCACCTTCTTTTCGATGAAGGCAAAAATCCGGTTCACGGCAAAGGCCGACACCGCATACAGCGCCGTCACGGCCAGATAAATCTCGATGCCGCGCGAGGTTTCTTCCTGCGCCTGCATCGCGAACATGGTGAGCTCTGCAATCGACACCGCAAACGCCACCGAGGAATTTTTCAGCAGGTTCATCGACTCGCTGGTCAGCGGCGGAATGATGATGCGGATCGCCATCGGCAAGATGACGTAGCGGTAGGTTTGCGCGGTAGTAAAACCCATGGCCATGCCCGCATAACGCTGGCCGCGCGGCAGCGCCTGCACACCGGCCCGCACCTGCTCGGCAATACGGGCCGAGGTAAAAAAACCTAGCGCAAACACCACCAGAACAAAACCGGGCACATCTTTCATGGCCGGAAATACTTTGGGCACGACGAAGTACCAGATAAATATCTGCACCAGCAGCGGCACGTTGCGAAACAGCTCGACCCAGGCATTGGACAGGCGCGTCAGCCACGGGCTGTTGGGCAAGGTGCGCATCGTACCGATCAGCCCCCCGACCACCATGGCAACAACCCACGACGCACCTGCCACCGCCAGCGTCCAGCCCCAGGCGTCGAACATCCACTGCAGGTAAGTGCGGCCGCCACCGTCGTCGGCCAAAAATATTTTCCAGTCCCAGTTCATTTTGTTTGCCCCTCCTGATGGGTTTTGGTACGCGCTGACTTGTAAAAGATGAACAGGGCCTGATGCCAAAAAAAACCCCGCCTCACAATTTGCGGGCGGGGTTCCACAGCTTTCAGCTCAGATCACTTGGCTGCGTAATCTTCCATCGGCTTGTCGTTCGGGGTGGCCCACGCTTCTTTCGTGCTTGCGCTCACAGCGTAGCCGACTTTGGTGTTTTTCGGTGGAATCGGCTGCTGGAACCACTTGTCCCACAACTTGGCGATCTCGCCCGATTTCATCATTTCCTTGACGGTGTCGTCGCCGATTTTCTTGAAGGCCGCGTCGTCTTTTCGAATCATGATGGCGATTGGCTCAACACTGAGCACCTCACCGACCAGCTTGAAGTCAGCCGGATTTTTGGATGTGGCGATGTTGCCGGCCAGGATGGCGCCGTCCATGACAAACGCATCGGCGCGTCCCGATTCGAGCAGCAAAAAGCTGTCGGAATGGTCTTTGCCCAGCAGTTCCTTGAATTCCAGACCGGTGGCGCGTTTGTTTTTGCGCAGCGTCTGAACCGAGGTGGTGCCGGTGGTGGTGGCGATGGTCTTGCCGTTCAGCTGCTCGATACCGTTGATGCCGGAATTGGCCTTGACGGCGATGCGAACTTCTTCAACAAAAGTGGTCGGCAGGAAGGCCACGTCTTTCAGGCGGGTTGCGTTGTTGGTGGTTGAGCCGCACTCGATATCAACCGTGCCGTTTTGCACCAGCGGAATGCGGTTTTGCGACGTGACGGGCTGGTACTTGACTTCAAGCTTGCGGCCCGCTGCCTTTTCGACATTGGCGATAACCTTGTTGCAAATCTCGATGTGGTAGCCGGCGTATTTGCCTTCGCCCAGCGTGTACGACAAGGCGCCCGATGAGTCCCGAACCCCCATGGTGATGACCCCGGAAGCCTTGACTTTGGCCAGGGTGTCGGTGGCCTGCGCCATTGCGGCGCTGGTGGCCAGAACCGCAATCGCAGCTGCTGTAGCGGTGATGGCTGATTTGATTTTCATGAAGTCTCCTGTGATGAAATAAAGCGGATGAGCGAAGTGAAAAGCGAAGGATATTCTAAAAAGTCGAAGCCGGGCGCCTGCCTAGGTTTACCCGGTATCTACCCAACGTACACGGTGGCTTTCAGGCGGACGCGCCGGACGCCACAAACGTGGCAAGGAGTGCAAAGTTGCTGCAAAGACAGGTCCCGTTCAAACATAAACAGCAAGGTACGGAACTATATTTTCGCGGGCATCAGAACGCCAATGCTGTTCGGCAAAAGCGTCATGCGTTTTATTCATTACAACCAAGGCAGTCAAGGGTTGCTGCCCATACGCACTACGTCAAGTTCTGAACCAGCGCATTCACAGCCATCGCCTTGCCCGCAGGAACGGCTGCATGCCGCGACTGCAAATAAGCCCACAGCGCCTGCGCCTGACTTTTGGAAACCTCACGGGACGATGGCCGTTCGCGGTACACGCGCACGTCCATCGCCATGTCCAGGCCGCTACCGGCACTGACCAGCTTTTTCGACCGCAGCTCTTTCTTCACCGAGCCGAGCGGCAAAAACGCCAGGCCGTGGCCTTCCAGCGCCATGGCCTTCAGGCCCTCGGCCATGTCGGTCTCATACACCCGGTCGAGGTGAATCGCTGTTGGCGACTGCTTCAATATCAGGTCCACCATGCGGCCCAGGTACGCGCCGGGTGCATAGCCCAGATAAGGCAGCGGCTGGCCGACCCGGCCCGGCAGTGCAAACTCGGGCCCGCCCGCCGCATTGGCGCGACAAAACGGCGCCAGCACCTCGCGCCCCAGCGAGACCATTTCATAGCGCTTGGCATCGAGCTGAAACGGCTGCGACTCATGGTGGTAGGCAATCAGCAGGTCGCAGCTACCCTCGACCAGGCGCAGCACCGCGTCATGCACATTGAGCGCAATCAAGCGGCTTTTGATCGGGCCGAACCTGGCCCGCAGGCTGCTGACCCAGGCCGGAAAAAACGTGAAGGCCAGTGCATGCGGCACCGCAAACTCGATTACGTCCTGCCCGGCCGCGTTGTGGCCGCGCAGCATGGCGCGGGTTGACTGCAAGCCCTGCAACATTTCCAGCGACTGGGCGTACAGCGTTTCACCAGCCGGCGTCAGGCGCGTCGGGTATGAACTGCGGTCTACCAGGTCGGTGCCCGCCCAGGCTTCGAGTGCCTGAATGCGGCGCGAAAACGCCGGCTGCGTGACATGCCGCAAGGTCGCCGAGCGGCTGAAACTGCGGGTTTCGGCCAGGCTGACAAAGTCTTCGAGCCATTTGGTTTCCATGGCCGGATTATGCGGGTCGCGCCCGGCGTTTGCGTGAGCGGGCAAGCTCTGAACGGGTTCGCAGGAGCGCGTCGGGAAGCACCGTTTACAGATGCTTTTGCTATTAATTAAATAGCGTCTGACGCAAGTATTACCGGAGCTAGAGGCTTATTTCTTCAATAACCTTGGCCTGCTGCTGCAGCGCCCACATCTCGGCATATTTTCCCTGCTGCGCAAGCAGCGCCTGGTGCGTGCCGCGCTCAACAATGCGGCCGTGGTCCATCACCAGAATCTCGTGGGCATCGACCACCGTGGAAAGGCGGTGCGCAATCACCAGCGTGGTCTTGTTCTGCGCCGCTGTTTTCAGCTCGCCCTGAATGGCGCGTTCGTTGGCTGAATCGAGCGCCGAGGTCGCCTCGTCAAAAATGACGACCGGTGGGTTTTTCAGCAGCGTGCGGGCAATCGCCACGCGCTGCTTTTCGCCGCCCGAGAGTTTGAGCCCGCGCTCGCCGACCATGGTGTTGTAGCCCAGTGGCGTCGATGCGATGAAGCCATGTATGCGGGCCGCGCGGGCCGCTTCTTCGACTTCGGCGTGACTGGCGCCCGGCTTGCCGTAGGCAATGTTGTATTCGATCGTGTCGTTGAACAGCACCGTGTCTTGCGGCACGATACCAATTGCCTGGCGCACGCTGGCCTGCGTGACCTTTTTGATGTCTTGCCCGGCAATGGTGATACGGCCGTGCTGCACATCGTAGAAGCGGTACAGCAGCCGCGCCAGTGTGGACTTGCCGGCGCCTGAGGAACCGACGACCGCGACGGTTTTGCCGGAGGGGATTTCGAAGCTGAGGTGGTGCAGGATGGGCCGGGCGGGCTCGTAGGCGAAGCTGACGTTTTCGAAGCGAACGGTGGAGTCGATTGACATCGACGGAGAATCCGGAGAGCCCTCACCCCTGCCCTCTCCTGGGGGGAGAGGGAGTGACACGCCAGCGAGGACAGATTGGCTTGCCGGGCCAAACACGAGATCTTTCGCACCCGGCTCATCCGCAATCTCGCGTTCCCTTTCCATCAACGTGAACATCTTGTCGAGGTCGGTCAGACTTTGCTTGATCTCGCGGTAAATAACGCCCAGAAAGCCGAGCGGAATGTAGAGCTGGATCATGAAGGCATTGACCATGACCAGGTCGCCCAGCGTCATGCGGCCATCGACCACGCCTTGGGTAGCGCGCCACAGCATGGCGACCAGACCGATGGCGATGATGACTTGCTGCCCGGTATTGAGCAGGCTCAGCGTGTTCTGGCTTTTGATGGCGGCCTTGCGGTAGCGCACCAGGTTTTCGTCGTAGCGCTTCGCTTC
>JANPFZ010000388.1:0-4565 GCA_031423655.1 Polaromonas sp. | reverse complement strand
TGCCGATCTGGCAACGGATGCGAAGCTGCTGGCCTGGGCGCGGGATTTGGCGCCGGTGATGCTGGATCGGCATGCCGAGCTGGCGGAGCGGCATGTTTTGCGATGGCTGGGGGGGAAAGGGGAGTATTTGAAGGCTTGAGGACGATGTTAAATGGTGCGGTTGGGGTGCTCGCAAATTCGCGATTTCAGCTCTTCCAGATGGGCCTGATTGTGTGCAATCGCTTTTTCAAATTAAATTGTTAACAAGCGAGTACTTGCTAATTGGTCCCGATCCCGAACCGTCCGCAAAACCCCTTGTGAATGCGCCGAGGAGCGGAAGTCCAGACGGATCAGGGCCCGCGATTGTCTGAGCCGTCAGGCGAGTTCGAGCGGGACCCCGGCTGGGCTGAGCACCGGAGGTTGCCCGCAGCGCAGCGAAGGGACGCAGACACCAGGGTCGCCTTTTCTTTTGCTTACTTTACTTTTGGCGAAGCAAAAGAAAAGTGAGTCGCCCGCCGCGGCGACAGAGCGGCATCGGACTCAACAAAGAACCAGACTCATAGAAAAAGAACAAGGCAGTCTTCCCCTCACTGCTACGATCCAAGCGTGAAAATTCTCATCCGCTTCTTCGCCTCGCTGCACGCGCTCATCGCAGTCCTGTTCGTCTGCGCATCGCTGGTGTTGATTGCCATCGCCGCGAGAGCCGGCTGGTCCGCACTCGGTTCAGGGCTGGATGCTGCCGCAGCGCAGGGCATCATCGAAGCCATCGGCCTGATCGCCATCGCCGTTGTGGCGCTGCAGATCGCCCAGACCATCGTCGAAGAAGAGGTAATTCGCGAGGCGCAAGTCAGCGCGCCGACGCGGGTGCGGCGTTACCTGTCGCGTTTTCTGGTGGTGATCGTGGTCGCATTGGCTGTGGAGGGACTGGTTGCTACCTTCAAGGCCTTGCATGACAACCTGGATCAATTGCCGTACGCCGCATCGCTGCTGGTTTCAGTGGCTGTGCTGCTGGCTGGGTGGGGCGTTTTTATCTGGCTCAATCGTGCGGCCGAAGAGCTGGAGCCCGAGGCAATGGAAGATGCCAAGAGCGAAGACAAAAAACTCGCATAGGCGAATCTTGCCACACAGCAAGAGCTATTATTTAAATAGCTGTCTACGCAGGTATTACTTGGGCTAGAGCTCGATTGTTCTTATAGATATGCTCGTTAAGGCGTTTTAACGGCAGCCGGCCGTGCCGCCAGCCGCAATCGGGGTGATTGTCTGACCAGCGTATCCCGCAGCGCAGCGCGACAATAGCGCCATGACGCTCACCGAACTCAAATACATCGTCGCTGTCGCGCGCGAAAAACACTTTGGCAAGGGCGCCGATGCCTGCCATGTGTCGCAGCCGACGCTGAGCGTGGCGATCAAAAAGCTGGAAGAGGAATTGCAGGTCAAGCTGTTCGAACGCAACGCCAGTGAGATCACCGTGACGCCGTTGGGTGAGGAAATCATTCGGCAGGCGCAAAGCGTGCTGGAACAGGCCGAGAGTATTCGCGAAATTGCCAGGCGCGGCAAGGACCCGCTGGCGGGTGCGCTGCGGCTGGGGGTGATCTACACCATTGGCCCGTATCTGCTGCCCGACCTGGTGCGCCAGACAATTGCCACCATGCCGCAAATGCCGCTGATGCTGCAGGAAAATTTCACCGTCAAGCTGCTCGAAGAACTGCGCAATGGTGAGATCGATTGCGCGATTCTGGCCGAGCCGTTTCCCGATACCAATCTGGCAATTGCGCCGCTGTATGACGAACCTTTCATGGCGGCCGTGCCCAGCGCGCATGCACTGGCAGCGCGCTCGTCGATCACCGCCGAAGAGATCAAAAAAGAGACCATGCTGTTGCTGGGCAACGGCCACTGCTTTCGTGACCATGTGCTGGAGGTCTGCCCCGAGTTCGCGCGCTTTTCCAGCAACTCGGACGGCATTCGCAAGAGCTTTGAAGGCTCGTCGCTGGAGACCATCAAGCACATGGTGGCCGCCGGCATGGGCATCACGCTGGTGCCCCGGCTGGGCGTGCCAAAAGAGGCGATGAGCCAGACTGGCGAAGGTAAAAAACGCCGGCGTGGCCAGTCCGCCGAGCCGCCGTCGTTTATCAGGTATTTGCCCTTCACCGGGCACATCCCGAGCCGCCGCGTGGTGCTGGCCTGGCGGCGCAGTTTTACGCGCTACGAGGCGATTGCTGCCTTGCGCAATGCGATCTACGCCTGCGAGTTGCCGGGGGTGACGCGGCTGTCGTGAGTGTGGGACAGGCGCTGCGGTGTCCTTTTTCCGAATCCGTCAATGAAGGAAATAGGCTGGCGCTGTTGCGGCAACACACGCTTCTTTGTAAAGTTCCGGATCGGGGCGTTGTGATGACGTCGTTTTTTTCAAATCAACCCTCAGGAAACAAGAATATGGCCAAGTCATCGGTTGTCAATCCAGGCCGAAGCGCCCCGGCGATCAATATCGGCATCAGCGAAAAAGACCGCGCGGCGATTGCCAGGGGCCTCAGCCGTTTGCTGGCTGACACCTACACGCTCTACCTCACCACGCACAACTTCCACTGGAACGTGACCGGACCGATGTTCAACACATTGCACCAGATGTTCATGGTGCAGTACACCGAGCTGTGGGCGGCGGTGGACCCGGTGGCTGAGCGCATCCGCTCGCTCGGGCACCCGGCGCCGGGCTCGTATGCGCAGTTCAGCAAGCTGGCGTCGGTGCCTGATGTGCCCACGACCCCACCCAAGGCGCTTGAGATGGTGCGCATTCTGGTGCAGGGCCACGAAGCCGTGGCCCGCACCGCGCGCGAGCTGTTCCCCCTGGCCGACAAAGCCAGCGACGAGCCGACCGCCGATTTGCTGACCCAGCGCCTGACGGTGCATGAGCAGACGGCGTGGATGCTGCGTTCCTTGCTGGAAGAGTGATGATCCTAGAAACCGCAGTTGACCGCTTGCAAACATCAGGAAAGTCGCATGGATACTGACTTTTCCCGCCGCGATAACGATCACCTTCCGGGTGACTGCGCTACGCGCCCGATTGCACCGCGCTTGGCGCGCCAGTCTGCGTTGCTCCGCCTTGTGGGCATAAGCCCACTGCGTTGTCACGCCTTGCCTGGCACGCCAATCACGGCACACTCAGGCGCATTCAACTGCGGTTTCTAGGATGATGGATAGGCGGTCTCGCCGCATCACTGCAGACGGGCGCGCTTGAAGCAAAAATTCGCACTTTATTTGCAGTTGATTCGCTGGAACCGCCCAGCTGGCTGGCTGCTGCTGCTGTGGCCCACGCTGTCGGCTTTGTGGGTCGCCTCGCATGGATTTCCGGGGTGGCATTTGCTGACCGCGTTCACCCTTGGCACGATTTTGATGCGCAGCGCGGGTTGCTGCATCAACGATGTCGCCGACCGCGACTTTGACCGGCATGTCAAACGCACGGCGCAGCGGCCTGTCACCACCGGACAGGTGTCGATCAAGGAAGCGTTGACGGTGGGTGCGGTGCTGGCCTTGCTCGCGTTCGGCCTGGTACTGACGACCAATGCGGCCACAATCGCCTGGTCGTTTGCCGCGCTGGCCGTCACGCTGGTTTATCCGTATGCCAAGCGATTTGTCGCCATGCCGCAGGCCGTGCTGGGTGTGGCTTTCAGCTTTGGCATTCCGATGGCGTTCGCCGCTGTGCAGTCTCGCGTGCCGTTGCTGGCCTGGGTGCTGCTGGTCGGCAACCTGTTCTGGGTGATTGCCTACGACACCGAATACGCGATGGTCGACCGCGACGATGACCTGGCGCTGGGCATGAAAACGTCCGCCATCACGCTGGGGCGATTTGATGTGGCTGCGGTTCTGGCTTGTTACCTGATTTATCTATCCATATGGGCTCTAGCCCTTGTAGAACGTGCGCAAGCAGCTATTTATTTAATAGCAATTGGCGCGGGCCTGCTGCAGGCCTTTTGGCATGTCTGGCTGATCCGGCGGCGTGAGCGCGAGGCCTGCTTCAAGGCGTTCCGGTTGAACCACTGGCTGGGATTCACGGTGTTTGCTGGCATCGCGCTGGGGTACGTGGGGCGCTGAACGACAGCGATGTACATGCCTGGGTGCTATTAAATATATAGCTGCTTGCGCAAATATTACTTGGGCTGCAGGCTGATTTGATCTAAATTCAACGCAATCAGCCCGGCGCGCCACCAAACTCGTTGCCCAGCTCCACCGCGCGTTGCCGTGCTGCCTGCATCGCGCGCACAAATTGCGCCTTGACCTGGTTTTCTTCCAGAACACCCAGCGCTGCAAACGTGGTGCCACCTTTCGACGTGACGCGCTCGCGCAGCACGTCGGGCGTCTCGGGCGAGTCTTGCACCAGTGCCGAGGCGCCGACGAACGTCGCCACCGCCAGCTGGTGTGCCTGCTCTAGGCTCAAGCCCATGTCGGTGCCGGCCTCAATCATGGCTTCGATAAAGTAAAACACATAGGCCGGCCCGGAGCCAGAAAGCGCGGTGACCGCGTCGAGCTGCGTTTCATCGGCCAGCCATAGAAATTCGCCGGTGGTTTTGATCACCCCTTCAACGGCCAGCCGGTCG
>JANPFZ010000387.1:0-3151 GCA_031423655.1 Polaromonas sp. | reverse complement strand
CACCCGATCCAAGGCAATACCCCGGCATGGATCTGGCGCTGGCGCACCCCGGTTCGCTGGTATTTGAGCCGACAGCCTTTCCGGTGGCACTCGATCAGGTGTCATGGTGGGAATTCCGGCTTGGCGCGAACTGGCAGCAGCCGCGCCTGGTGCGGCGCCGAAATACCTGGCGTAAATCGTGTTGTAGGTGCCGTCGCCCTTGACATCAGCCAGGCCCTTGTTCAGCTTGGCCAGCAAGTCGGCATTGCCCTTTTTGACGGCCAGGCCGTACTGCTCGGCAGCAAAGCTCGAATCGGCCAGCGTCTTGAAGCTTGACGCCGTGTTGTTGGCGACGTAATGCACCACTACACCGTTGTCGGCCACTACGGCATCGACGCCACCGGCTTCAAGTTCTTTCAGCGCCAGCGGTGTCGATTCAAAGCGTTTGACGTTGGTGCTTTCCTTGCCCTGCAATTTGGTCACCACTTCGTCGCCGGTGGTGCCGGTCTGAACGCCGACTTTGAGTTTTTTCAAGTCGTCAAATTTGGCAATCCTCGAATCCTTCTTCACCGCCATCAGCTGCTGCGCGTCAAAGTAGGGTGCTGAAAAATCCATTGTCTGCTTGCGCTCGTCGGTGATGGTGATGCTTGACACCAGAAAATCACGGTCGCCCTGGGCCAGCGTGTTGAAGATGCCTTCCCACGGCGTGTTGACAAATTTCACTTCAATCCCGGCCTTGGCTGCGACGGCTTTAACCACGTCGATGTCGAAGCCGACGATCTCGCCTTTTTCATTTTGCGATTCGAAAGGCGCGTAGGCGGCGTCGGTGCCCACCACGTAAACCTTGGCGGCAGGTGCCTGCGCCGAGGCAGCCGGTACCGGTGTGGCGGCTACGGGTGCGGCTGATTCTTTTTTGCCGCAGGCGACCAGCATCAGCCCCGCCAGCAGGGTGCCCGCAGTTTGAAGGAGATGGCGTTTGGTCACAAAAGGCAATGAAGGCAAGGAAGGCATGAAGGACCTCGTTGAAGTTAAAAAAGAGACTAACCCAGACTGATTTTTTTTGCAGAGGCACGCGATAACGTGCGGCACGCCTTCCGGCAGGAGCTAAAAAAGTATAAACCTCGCAGGGCGCATGTCACTCTTCGATGACCAGCGCCAGCTCGCGCACACGCTCCACATGCGCCAGCAGCGAGCGCTTGGCCACGGGCCAGATGCGCGGGTCTACATCGTCATAGGCCAGCGCCACCCAGTCGTCCATCGAGCCGTCGGGCTGCGTCTGCATCACGCCGATGATTTTGGCTTCGCGCCGCAGCCGGTGCGCCTTCAGACTGGCAATGGCCGCTTTGGCGTCGGCCAGCACATAGCCATGCGCCGGGGCGATAAATTCGATCTGGTGCGCGTCGCAGGCCTCACTCAGGCGATCGAGCGAGTCGAGGTAGTCATTCATGTTGCCGTCGGGCGGGTCAACCACGGTCGTGCTGCCATTCAGAATGTGGTCGCCGCTGAACAGAATGCCGTCTTCAAGCAGCACCAGGCACAGGTGATTGGCGGCATGGCCAGGCGTGTGGATGACCTGCAAAGTATGCGTCACTTCGCCCTCTAGCCCAGGTATTTCCAGCGCAAGCAGCTCCTGATTTTGTAGCGCCCTGTCGGGTGCAAACTCACTGGCGGCACGCGCGGTGGATGCCGACGGCAGCCCCAAAATCGGTGGCTGAAGACTGCACAGAGCCTGCAGCGGCCGGGCGCCGGGTGAATGGTCGGGGTGCGAATGGGTACACACAATCATGCGGATGTCGCCGCCGGCGGCACGCCACAGGCGCTCAATGTGGTCTGCGTCGGCAGGGCCAGGGTCAATCACGATGTAGCCGGTAGTCGGGTCGCCGACCAGGTAGCTGTTGGTACCCGGCCCGGTCATCACACCGGGGTTGGGCGCGGTCAGGCGCATCAGGTTTTTGAGCAAGGCCACCGGCTGTGCGGTTTGCCAGTCGAGTGCATGCAGGATTTGTCCGTCGGGGCAGGTGAACGCGAGTTCGCCATACGGTGCCTCATGCTCCATAAAGCGTGCTTCCTTCGCTGCCAGCCAGCCCGCGCGCGGGCATGATGTCCACAGCGGCTGTTCGCTCGCGCAGTCGCCAAGTACTGCATCAACACTGGCGTAGTGCTGCAATTTTTCGAGCGTGCGGATGGTCGGAAAAATCATGAGAAAACCGCCGCTCTGGTGGCGCGCCAAGGCATCGGCCGGGCGCACCCACACGGGCTCGAACTGTTCCGATTCATCGGCCACCGGCGTTTGCCCGTCAGGCATGCGCGCGACCAGAAAAGGCACGTCAAAACGGCGCGCCAGATCGCGGTCAGTGACCCAGTGCGCCAGCACGAAGACGTCAGCGCCGTCCAGCGTCAGGCCGCGTTCGCGCATCTGAGGCGCAAAGGGCAGCCGCCGGTCCAGTCCTTCAACATCGGCCGTGCTGGCATGGCGCCCATCGGCATGGCGCGCCAGCAGCACACCCAGCTCTTCAAAACTTTCACGAATTGCGGCAATCGCCTGCGTCAGGCGCAAATCGCTTTGCCCGGCGCGGCGGGTGGACTGCGCATGGCATTCGGCGTCAGCCGCGTCGATGCCGCCGCCCGGAAACACATAGGCGCCAGGCGCAAAGCTGGCCGTACTGGAGCGGCGGGTCATCAGCACTTCGATCCCGCCTGCGCTGTCGCGTAACAGCAGCACGGTGGCGGCAGGTCGTGTGGGCGCGGGTTCGCGCTGGGGGTACAACAGCTGGGAGGGTCGGGTCATGCGCTGATTTTGCCGGTAATGTTGCCCCCACGGTCGTTCGCTTCGCGTAACTCCCTGCCCCCCGAGGGGGCCGCTGCGCCTGCGGCCCGGCGGAGCCGGTTCCGCGGCCCCTGCTTGAACAGATTGCCTCCACGTTCGCGCACTTGGTGTGGCTCCCTGCCCCCTAGGGACCGCTGCGCCTGCGGCCCGGCGACGCCGCGCCCGCCACGCCGCTAAGTGTTATCCGCAATAGTGAGGCGCCCGGGCCGAAACGACACTGGAGACCATTTAATTTGCAGGACCGAATGATGACGACATGGATTTCCAGAACCGCCCTGGCCCTATCTGCCGCCGCCTTGTGCGCAGTTAGCGTGAACGCGGTAGCCCAAGCTTGGCCCGCCAAAC
>JANPFZ010000386.1:0-1737 GCA_031423655.1 Polaromonas sp. | reverse complement strand
GCCGCCCATGGCATCGACTTCTTCAATGATCTTCCAGGCGGCATCGGCCATGTCCTGCGTCAGCTTTTCCATCATGTAGCTGCCGGCCCAAGGATCCACCACCGCGCCAAAGTGCGTTTCTTCCTGAATGATGAGCTGCGTGTTGCGGGCGATGCGCGAGCTGAACTCGGTCGGCAGTGCGATGGCTTCGTCGAACGAGTTGGTGTGCAGGCTTTGCGTGCCGCCGAACACGGCCGCCATCGCTTCAATGGTGGTGCGAACGATGTTGTTGTACGGGTCCTGCTCGGTCAGGCTCCAGCCACTGGTCTGGCAGTGCGTGCGCAGCATCAAGGACTTGGGTGACTTCGCATCGAAGCCTTTCATGATGCGGCACCACAGCAGCCGCGCGGCGCGCATCTTCGCAACTTCCAGATAGAAGTTCATGCCGATGGCCCAGAAAAAACTGAGCCTTCCCGCGAACCCGTCCACGTCCAGGCCTTTGTTGATCGCCGTCTTCACATACTCTTTGCCGTCGGCCAAGGTGAAGGCAAGCTCCAGCGCCTGATTCGCGCCGGCCTCCTGCATGTGGTAGCCGCTGATCGAGATCGAATTGAACTTCGGCATGTGTCTGGCCGTGTATTCAATGATGTCGCCGATGATGCGGATGCTGGGCGCAGGCGGATAGATGTAGGTATTGCGCACCATGAACTCTTTCAGAATGTCGTTCTGAATCGTTCCGCTCAATTGGTCCTGCGCCACGCCCTGCTCTTCGGCTGCCACGACATAGCCCGCCAGCACCGGCAGCACGGCACCGTTCATGGTCATGCTCACGCTGACTCTATCGAGCGGAATCTGGTCGAACAATATCTTCATGTCCTCGACCGAATCAATTGCCACGCCGGCCTTGCCAACGTCGCCGGTTACGCGCGGATGATCGCTGTCGTAACCGCGGTGCGTCGCCAGGTCAAACGCGACTGACACGCCCTGCCCGCCAGCGCTAAGGGCCTTGCGATAAAACGCATTCGATTCTTCAGCCGTCGAGAAACCGGCGTACTGGCGAATTGTCCACGGCCGCACCGCGTACATGGTGGCTTGCGGGCCGCGAATAAAAGGCTCGAAGCCCGGCAACGTGTTGGTGTGCGGTAGGCCGGCGACATCTTCGGCCGTGTAAAGCGGCTTGACGGTGATACCGTCGGGCGTGTGCCAGCTCAGCGCATCGACATCACCGCCCGGAGCGGATTTGGATGCAGATTTTTGCCAGTCAGCCAGGTTTGCAGGTTTGAATTCGTCGTTCATATAGCCGATATTACCACCTGTCAGCATTCATAATTATGAATTCAAAAGCCAGTTTCCATGTACACTAAACCATTAGGAAAGACTACGTTGCAATTCTCCTCGTCTCTCTAAATCCTTTCCAATGAACGCGTCTACTCCCCACCTGCATTTAAAGCCCCGCGCCTTGTACGAAGAGGTGGCGGAGTTGCTGCGCCAGCGCATTTTCAGCCGCGAACTGCAGCCCGGCGAGTGGATTGATGAGCTGGCGATTTCCAGCGACTACGGCATCAGTCGTACGCCCCTGCGCGAGGCACTGAAGGTGCTGGCCGCCGAGGGCTTGGTCACGATGAAGATGCGGCGCGGCGCCTATGTGACAGAAGTCGACGAGAAGGATTTGAGCGACGTCTATCACCTGCTCAGCCTGTTGGAAAGCGACGCTGCAGGCGCCGTGGCGGCGAAGGCGACCGATGCCGAACTGAAAGA
>JANPFZ010000385.1:0-2301 GCA_031423655.1 Polaromonas sp. | reverse complement strand
GATCAGCCGGGTGGCGTGCCAGCCGCGCTGCGCCAGCCAGGGGTTGAGCATGCCCCAGCCCCAGAAAGTGACCAGCATGCAGGCGTTGATATAGAAAAGCCCGGTGGCCGATTCCAGTGCGGTGTAGCCGGCCACTTTCACCATCCACGGCCCGGCCCACAGCGTTTGCACCGCGACCAGACCGCCGTAATTAAAAAATGCCAGTGGCGCCATTTTCTGAAAGAAGCGGCTTTTCCAGATTTCAGCGTAGCTGGCCCCCGCGCTCGCCACGCCTTCCCGATTGTCTTGAGCCTGTCGAAGGATGCCCCCTGAGAGGGTTGAACTTGCCGTGCCCGTTTCCGGGTTGGGTTCGGTCACTGCGGCGACAGCCGTGTTCCATTTCGGCACCACCCAGACAATCATCGCCATCGACAGCAAAATTAGCGCGGCCAGAATCCAGAACAATGGCCGCCAGCCGGTGAGCGGCATCAGCCACTGCACGGGCAATGTGGAGGCCAGCATGCCGAGCGAGCCGGTCATCAGCATCCAGGAATTGGCGCGCAGCATGGTGGCCGGGTCAAACCAGCGCCTGAAACCGGTCAACGGCGCCATCAGGCAGGCGCCCACACCCATGCCAATCATCACGCGCGCCGCCAGCAGCCAGCCAAAGCTGCCGGCTACCGAAAACGCCAGGCAGCCCAGCACCGCCAGACTTAAAAACCACAGGATCATGCGCTTCGGGCCGTAGCGGTCAAGCCAGGTTCCCAAAGGCAATTGCATCGCCGCAAAACCCAGAAAGTAACCACCACCCAGCAGGCCCAGGTCACGCGCCTGCAAGGCAAATTCCTGTGTCAGCACTGGCGACAGCGTGGCTGTGATCGAGCGCACCAGCGCCGAGCAGAAGTAGGCCGCCGCAAAGGCCATAAAAACCATGACCGCGGCCCGCTTCCCAAGGCGCGTGTCGGGCAGCGCAGGCGCCTGTGCGCGCAGTTGCGTTTCGGTGTCGGAGCGGCTATTCAAAAGACAGGCTCGCAAAATAAGTCTCGGCCACCTCAGGCGCCAGCTTGCCCGCGTAGACCACCACCTGGAAAACCTGCGTGCCCTGCGCGAAATACGCCGCCTGGCCGTTGACCTCGGTGCCGTCGGCGCGCTGGCCCTGCGCCTTCACCAGCACCGGCGCGGGTGAAGGCGTAGCGCCTTTAAGCACCAAGGGCGTGACCTGCGGCGCACCCGCTTTCATGTTGGCGAGCGTCAGGGCCTGCCACTGCCTCAACACCTCAGCTGCGCGCGCGGCGTCACCCAGGTCAGCCACCGCCACGGCAAATGTCGCGCCGCCCGCGTCGCAGCCCAGCAGACGCAGCGGGGTCGGGCGCCCGCCCAGCGGCACCACTTTTTCGGCCTTATCGGGTTTGCAGGGCAAGAGCAGACCAAGCCGCGTTTCATCTGGCCGAACGTCGCGCCAATTGAAGGTCGGGTTGCAAGCTGCGAGCAGACACACCACTACCGCCGCGCCCATGGCAGCAGGCTGAAAAAAGTCAATCGGTCTTTGAGTTGAATGCATGAGTGCGTCTGTAGGCAAGTCGGCTGCGAGCAAGCACTTTAACCCGCACCGCCTGCGTGCTGCTGCACCAGCATCGGCCTATCGCGCAGGCTGGCATGCACCAGATCGGAATACGCCACACCTGCGGCGAGCAATGACATCAAAAGAATCTGAACTATATAAAATGCCCCTAACCCATATAGAACCTGTGCAATCAGCTATATAAATAATAGCGACGTGCGATCACCGACGCCGACGACCCGCACAGCCGCGCCTTGTCAGACTTGCCAAGGCGGCACGCCAAGCCGATGCCGCATTTAGGCGCACCGCCGCTGAAGATGCGGCACCAAATCAGGCACCGCATGCACTAAAAAGGTTTGCGCCGCGACACACCTGCGGTTTTTAACGCTGTTTTACACAGCTTCGCAAATTGGCCCAAGCCTTGCTAAGAATCACTGAACTTAATCCAAGGTGCGCGACATGCCAGAGAACTCATCGTCTTCTTTTTCTCCTTATGACGCCGACCGTCCGCTGATGCTCAAGTGCAGCTGCGGCCAGGACCACAGCGCGGCCGACCACCACACGGCAGTCGCGGCTGATGGCGCCGCAGTCGAGTTGCGCCGCCGCAGCCTGACGAGCGAGTTCGAGGCCTATTCCAACGACTTCATTGAAGCCACGCTGGTGAAAGCGATTTTTCCGCAAGACGCGGTGCGGCGGCGTTTTTTGCGCGCCGTCGGTAAAAGCAGCGCGATGGCGGCGATTGCCAGCGTGCTGCCGGTCGC
>JANPFZ010000384.1:0-6132 GCA_031423655.1 Polaromonas sp. | reverse complement strand
TCCATCCGCGATGCGCTGCTGGCGTTAAAAGCCGATGGAATGCCGATGCTGGTGGCCGAGCAAAACCAGCTGCTGGCGGCCAGCGCCGACAGAAGGGTGCTGCTTGTTGCGGGTAAAGTCAGGGATTCTTGAGCGCTGGCTGTTGCAGTTCCCGGCCGCACCCACATTCACCCCCAGCTTCCAATTTTTGAAAGACTTTGCCATGACAACCACCACCCCATCCGGCCTGCAATACGAAGACACCGTGCTTGGCACTGGCGCCATCGCCAAGGCCGGGCAAAACGTCAAGGTGCATTACACCGGCTGGCTCTACAACGACGGCGTTCAGGGCGCGAAGTTTGATTCCAGCAAAGACCGTGGCCAGCCCTTTGCGTTTTCGCTTGGCGCCGGTCAGGTCATCAAGGGCTGGGACGAGGGCGTGCAGGGCATGTCGGTCGGCGGCTCGCGTCGCCTGATCATTCCGGCGGCGCTAGGCTACGGCGCGCGTGGCGCGGGCGGTGTGATTCCGCCAAACGCCACGCTGCTGTTTGAAGTGGATTTTCTGGGCACCTGATTTCGCAGCAGACTTCGCGCGTTACGGCAGCTCCGCAATGATTATTTCCAGCCTGCTTGATACCGATCTGTACAAGTTCACCATGATGCAGGTGGTGTTGCATCAGTTTCCGGGGGCAGAGGTCGAATACCGCTTCCAGTGCCGTAACGCAGGCGCTCCCGGCATACAGGACCTTGCGCCGCATGTGAACGAGATTCGCGAGGAGATTCGTGCGCTCTGCAGTTTGCGTTTTCAGGACGCCGAGCTGGCCTACCTTAAAACCATGCGCTTTATCAAAAGCGATTTCGTCGATTTTCTGGCGCTCTTTCGGCTCAATGAAAAATACGTCAGCGTCATGGCGGTGCCGGGCGGAGAAATAGAGGTTTCCATCAGGGGGCCGTGGCTGCACACCATCCTGTTTGAAATCCCGGTGCTGGCCATCATCAACGAGGTCTATTTCCGCAATACCCAGAAGCATGTGGATTTCACCGAAGGTCGCCGCCGGCTCGACACCAAGATCAGTCAGTTGCAGGCCGATGGTCTGCGCGAACTCAAGATTGCCGATTACGGCACGCGGCGCCGGTTTGGCAGGCAATGGCATGAAGAGGTGCTGCTTACGCTCGCGTCCCGGCTGGGCAAAGGCGTTTCGGGGCAGTTTGCCGGCACCAGCAATGTCTTGTTCGCGATGAAGCTGGGCCTGACGCCGCTGGGAACCATGGCGCACGAATACCTGCAGGCTTGCCAGGCGCTGGGGCCGCGTCTGCGCGACAGCCAGGTGTTTGGCTTTGAATCGTGGGCCAAAGAATACCGGGGCGACCTGGGCATTGCGCTTTCAGATGTGTACGGCATGAGCGCTTTTCTGCGCGACTTCGATCTGTATTTTTGCAAGTTGTTCGACGGCGCTCGGCACGACAGCGGCGATCCGTTCAATTGGGGTGAACGCATGCTGGCGCACTATGTCAAAAATCGTGTGGACCCGAAAACCAAGACGCTGATCTTCAGCGACGGGCTGACGGTACCTCGCACCATTGAGCTGTACCAGCAGTTCAGAGGGCGCTGCCAGCTCGCCTTTGGCATTGGGACCAACCTGACCAACGACCTGGGTTTTGAGCCGCTGCAGATCGTCATCAAGATGATCAGGTGCAACGGCCAGCCTGTCGCCAAACTGTCTGACACACCGTCCAAAAACATGTGCGATGACGAAAAGTATCTGGCCTATCTGCGCCAGGTTTTTGAAATTGCGTGATACGCCGGATTTTTCGCACTGCATTCGCGCAGGGCGATTACTTCGATGCTTGAGGTCAAGGCGATGAAAATTAGTTGCTGCGGGGCCGCCGCCATCGCCCTGGGTTTGTGGCCTGGTCTTTCCCGGGCTGCGGACATTGATGGACGCAGCCTGGCGGGTTGGTGGGCGCTTCCGTTTGCTGGCATCTTGCTGTCTATCGCCGTGCTGCCTTTGCTCGCGCCGGCATTCTGGCATCACCATTTTGGAAAAATAACGGCAGCCTGGACACTTCTATTTTTCATTCCGTTCGCAGCGCTATTCGGCCTGCCTCTCGCCGGCACAAGCCTTGTTCACGCACTGCTGGCCGAATATATTCCGTTTATCGTCTTGCTCACGGCGCTCTACACCATCGCCGGAGGCATTTTCATTCGCGGCAACCTGCACGGCAGTCCGGCACTTAATGTCGGCTTGTTGGGCATTGGCACCTTGCTGGCGAGCGTCATGGGCACGACAGGTGCATCAATGTTGATGATTCGCCCCCTGATTCGCGCCAACGACAACCGGATTCACAAAACCCATCTGGTGATCTTCTTCATCTTTCTGGTCTCCAATGTGGGCGGTTCCCTAACACCGCTGGGCGACCCGCCGCTCTTCCTTGGCTTCCTCAAGGGTGTGGATTTTTTCTGGACGGCAAGTCATATTTTGCCCGAGACGCTTTTTTTGACGGGCAGTTTGCTCGGCACTTTTTACCTGCTCGACCGCTGGTACTACCGCAAGGAAGGTGTGCTGCTGGTGGACCCGACACCCGATACCCGCCAGATTGGATTTGACGGCGCTGTCAATTTCTGGTTATTGGCGTGTGTGGTGGGACTGGTGCTGCTCAGCGGGTTCTGGAAGGGTGCGCCGGTTTTCAATGTGTGGGGAACCGAGGTCGGCTTGCCGGCGCTGGTGCGCGATGCGGGGTTGATTGTTTTGACGCTGGCATCTATCCAACTTACACCGAACCAGGTCAAACAGAACAACCAGTTTTCGTGGGGGCCGATGCAGGAGGTGGCCAAACTGTTTGCCGGCATTTTCCTGACCATCATTCCGGTTATAGCCATGCTGAAAGCCGGAACCGATGGCCCGTTTGGTGCCATCGTTGCGGCAGTCACAAGGCCTGACGGTCAGCCTGACCCGGCCATGTATTTTTGGGCCACCGGCGTACTGAGTTCGTTTCTGGACAACGCGCCAACCTACCTTGTGTTCTTCAACACTGCGGGTGGTGATGCCAAAATACTGATGACAACGATGGCGCCCACACTGGCGGCTATTTCTGCCGGTGCCGTGTTCATGGGTGCCAACTCTTACATTGGCAATGCACCCAATATGATGGTCAAGGCCATTGCGGAAGACCGTGGCGTAACCATGCCGAGTTTTTTCGGCTACATGGCCTGGTCGGCTGGCATCCTTCTTCCGCTGTTCGTCGTCATGACCTTTATCTGGTTCAAGTAATTTTTTTCTCTTCCCAACCCAGCAGAGACTACTCTCATGAGCAAACCAAAAATTCTCGTCGCCCGCGCTGTTTTTCCTCAAATCATTGAACTGCTGGAGCAGTATTTTGAAGTCGAGTCCAATCAGGCCGATGAGACCTGGTCAAAGGCGCAGCTTGCCGAGCGACTGCGTGACAAGGACGGCGCCTTCACCACCGGCAGCGACCGCATCGACGCCGAAGTGCTGGCTGCATGCCCCAAGCTGAAAATATGCGCCAACATGGCGGTGGGCTACAACAACTTCGATATCGGAGCCATGACGGCTGCCGGTGTGCTGGCAACCAACGCCCCCGACGTACTGACAGAAACCACGGCTGACTTTGGTTTCGCGCTGATGATGGCAACCGCGCGCCGGGTGACCGAAAGCGAGCACTACTTGCGTGCAGGCAAATGGAATAAATGGAGCTACGACATGTTCGCAGGCGCCGACATTCACGGCGCGACGCTGGGTGTTCTGGGCATGGGACGCATCGGGCAGGGCATTGCCAAACGCGGCGCGCATGGTTTTGGCATGAAGGTGATTTATCACAACCGCTCGCGGCTTGATGCTGCGCTGGAAGCCGAATGCAAAGCTAGCTACGTGAGCAAGGAAGAACTGCTGCAAACCGCTGATCACCTCGTGCTGGTGCTGCCGTATTCAGCCGAGTCGCACCACACGATCGGCGCCGCAGAACTGGCCATGATGAAGCCCACCGCCACGCTGGTGAATATCGCGCGCGGCGGGATTGTCGATGACGCTGCGCTGGCCGCCGCTTTGCGCGACAAACGCATCGCCGCTGCCGGCCTGGACGTGTTCGAAGGCGAGCCTGCCGTGCATCCCGATTTGCTGACCGTTCCCAATGTGGTGTTAACGCCGCATATCGCCAGCGCGTCGCTGCCGACCCGCCTGGCTATGGCGCGCCTTGCGGCCGACAACCTGATTGCTTTTTTTCAGGGAAAAGGGCCGCTAACCCCCTTGAATCTTGCGCAAGAAGCTACTAAATAAATAGCAGTTTGCACCCGCAAGTGATGGAGTTCTGGGTAACGGCGGCCTTGCTGCTGATCAATTTGTTGTTGCTAGTGTGGCTGCTGTTGCGCCGACCCGTGGACACAGGACGGGCCGAACTTCTTCAGACCCTCACGGCAGGTAACGATAAAGTCGAGCGTGAACTGCGCCGCGAAATCAGTGAAAGCGCACGCAGCGGGAGGCAGGAGCTGGCCAGTACGTTTGCCACGTTTCAACAAACCCTGACGCAGCAAAGTGCCGAGGCGATTCGCACGCAGAACGCGCAAATCGACGCGTTTGGCCAACAGCTTGCGTTGCTGCAGAAGACGCTTTCAGACACCCTCACCACGCAATTGCAATCTGTCAGTGAGTCCAATTCCCGCCGCATGGCTGAGGTGCGCGAGACGCTGGAAAAGCAGCTCGCCCAGTTGCAGCAAACCAACTCTGCCAAGTTAGATGAGATGCGCAAGACGGTGGATGAGAAGCTGCAAAGCACACTGGAAACGCGTTTGGGTGAAAGCTTCAAGCAGGTGGCTGACCGGCTCGAACAGGTTCATCGCGGCCTGGGTGAAATGCAGACGCTGGCGCAGGGTGTGGGCGACTTGAAGCACCTGCTGACCAACGTCAAAACGCGCGGAATTTTTGGTGAAGCCCAGTTGGGTGCCTTGCTGGAGCAGGTGTTCACGGTTGATCAGTATGCGGCGCAGGTCGTTACCCGGCGTGGCGGAAAAAATCCTGTTGACTTCGCCATCAAGCTGCCGGGCAGGTCAGATTCCGGTGAGCCGTTGTGGCTCCCAATAGATGCGAAGTTTCCCAGCGAGGACTACGAGCGACTGCTGGATGCGCAGCAGCGCGCCGATGTGCTGGGCGCCGAAGCCGCAGGCAAGGCACTGGAAGCGCGCATCAGACTGGAGGCCAGATCGATTGCCGAGAAATACATCGAGCCTCCTTACACCACAGACTTTGCCATTTTGTTTTTGCCGACGGAAGGCCTGTATGCCGAGGTGCTGCGCCGCCCCGGCCTGATGGAAGTGCTGCAGCGCGACTACCGCATCACGCTGGCCGGGCCGACCACACTGCTGGCAATGCTCAACTCTCTGCAGATGGGTTTCCGGACCCTTGCGCTGGAGAAGCGCTCAAGCGAAGTCTGGCAGGTGCTGGGTGCGGTCAAGACAGAGTTTGGCAAATTTGGCGAAGTGCTGGCCAAGGTGAAATCGCAGACGGAATCCGTGCTCAACACACTGAGCAGTGCAGAACAGCGCAGCCGCGTGATGGGCAAGGCCTTGCGCAATGTAGAGGCCTTGACTGAAGTTGATTCGGCTCGCCTGATACCTCTTGAGAAAGCGCTGGACAAGGCGCTGGATCAAGCGCGCGATCAAGATATGGATGATCGTTGACGCGGGAGCTGGGCCGGCTGATTTTCGCGCAGATATGTCTTCATGCCTGCATGGCCGGCACACGGCTGGCAGCGCCGCTGCTGGCGCTGAAGCAGGGCTACAGTCCGGCGGCCGTCGGATTGTTGCTGGCCCTGTTTGCCTTGACGCAGGTGTTCCTGGCGCTTCCCGCCGGACGCTTCGCTGACCGCCTTGGACTGAAGCGCCCGATCCGGTACAGCGTATTTGCTGCGGTCGCAGGCGCGGGTGTTGCTGTGGCTTTTCCGGTGTTTCCGGTGCTGTGTCTGTCGGCACTTTTGACCGGCGGCGCCACGGGTGCGGCCGTCATTGCGCTGCAGCGGCATGTCGGCCGTGCCGCCAGCGGGCCGGTGCAGCTCAGGCAGGTGTTCAGCTGGCTGTCAATCGGTCCGGCGTTTTCCAACTTCCTTGGCCCGTTTGCTGCCGGGCTGTTGATTGACCATGCG
>JANPFZ010000383.1:0-3871 GCA_031423655.1 Polaromonas sp. | reverse complement strand
GTCGCCGGGCTCGGTACGCGACGCATCAAGTATGAATTTTTCGCCCTGAACCAGATGCACCTTGCCCTCTAGAAACTTGCCGACGCGAATTTTCGGCCCCTGCAGGTCGGCCATGATGGCCACTTCGACCCCGGCGCGCGTGGCCGCTTCACGCACCAGCTGGGCGCGCTTGACATGGTCTTCGGCGGTGCCATGGCTGAAGTTGAGCCGAACCACATTGACGCCGGCACGAATCATTTTCTCCAGCATCACCGGATCACTGGACGCAGGCCCAAGGGTGGCAACAATTTTGGTGGCGCGCAGCGTCATGGGTGTCTCCGGTAATTTAGTTTTATGATTTTTGCATGGTTGTAAGACGCGGGGTTACGACCTTGTTACGGTGAAGCCAGGCCACTAAAATAATGGTTAAAAAAGCCTCTAGCCCAAGCAATACTTGCGAAAGCAGCTATTAAAATAATAGCGTGTGAAATTTTCAGCCAGCCGCCCGCTTCTGCAAAATCTCGAACGCTGGCAGGGTTTTGCCTTCCAGCACTTCCAGAAACGCGCCGCCGCCGGTCGAGATGTAGTCGATCTGCGTTTCAATGCCGTATTTCGCAATTGCCGCCAGCGTGTCGCCGCCACCGGCGATTGAAAACGCGGGGCTGTCGGCTATCGCCCGCGCAATGCCTTCGGTGCCTTTGGCAAAGGCGTCGAACTCGAACACGCCGACCGGGCCGTTCCAGACGATGGTGCCGGCGGTTTTTAGCTGCGCCGCCAGCCGGGCCGTCGTCTCTGGGCCGATGTCCAGGATCAGGTCGTCGTCGGCTACATCGGCAGCGGCCTTGACAGTGGCGGGCGCATCGGCGGCAAACTTCTTCGCAGTGACGACATCGGTCGGAATGGGAACGTCGGCGCCACGGGCGTTCATCGCGTCGATCACGGTTTTCGCTTCGTCCACCAGATCAGCTTCAGCCAGGCTTTTGCCGATCTTCAAACCCGCTGCCAGCATGAAGGTGTTGGCAATGCCGCCGCCCACAATCAGCTGGTCAACGTTTTTCGACAGCGCTTTCAATATGGTCAATTTGCTTGACACCTTGCTGCCCGCGACGATGGCGACCAGCGGCCGACGCGGGTTGGCGAGTGCCTTGGAGATTGCGTCCATCTCGGCCCCCAGCAACGGGCCGGCGCAGGCAAGGGGCGCATACTGCGCAATGCCGTAAGTTGAGGCCTCGGCGCGGTGCGCGGTGCCGAAGGCGTCGTGGACAAAAATGTCGCACAGCGCAGCCATCTTGCGGGCCAGCGGCTCGGCATTTTTCTTCTCGCCAATGTTCATGCGGCAGTTTTCCAGCAGCACGACCTGGCCGGGCTTCACGTCCACGCCGTCCACCCAGTCGGTCATCAACGTCACATCGCGCTTCATCAATTCGCTCAGTCGCTGGGCCACCGGCTCCAGCGAATCAGACGGATCGAATTCACCCTCTTTCGGCCGGCCCAGGTGCGAAGTCACCATTACCGACGCACCGGCGTCGAGTGCCATCTGAATGCACGGAATCGAGGCCCGAATGCGCGTGTCTTCGGTAATCTGGCCCGCGTCGTCTTGCGGCACGTTGAGGTCGGCGCGAATGAAAACGCGCTGGCCAGCGACTTTGCCACTGGCGCACAGATCGGAAAAACGGATGAAGTTCATGCGTGTCTCGCTCGGTAAAAAGGGATGTTATCGGTGGCTGAAATTGCCTCGGACGATTGTAGGCGCGGGTGCGCGCGGCAAGTAATGCGCAATCGTGGGAGCACCTCTTCACCAGTCAGGGCCGCGGAACTGGCTTCGCCAGGCCGCAGGCGCCGGGCTGCGAGACGCAGCCCTTCTGAGTGCCGTCCAAGCCTGCACTGGCAGGCTCGGAGCCGCGGCACACTGCCCTCTCGGGGGGCAGGGCGCTACACGCAGTGAGCAACCGTGGGGGCCACCTACCAGCGTGGGGCTACCAATTCCACCCGAGATGCAGCGGCAAATACAGCGCCATGCCGGCCAGCAGCGACAGCAACGCGCTTTTGCGCCAGAAGTAGACAACGACGGCCGCCATGGCCGCGACCACGCGGGCATCTTGCCAGGTTGAAATAAGCTGACCGTTGGCCATCACCACTTCTGGCAGAACCACGCCCGCCAAGGCGGCCACCGGTGCGTAGTTCAGCGCCTGCTGCGCCCAGAGCGGCAGGCTCCACGGCCGGTCGAGGATGAAGAAGAAGCAGCGCGCCAGCACCGTGACTGCGGCCAGGCCGACGATGACGGCGAGGGTCCAGAGGTCGGTTTCTCCGTTCATTGGCTAACCTGCGCCCTATCTGCCCTCAGCGCTGCGGCACTATTCGCCTCGGGACCGGCCCGGCGGCTCATGCGCGATGCTCCCGCGGGGGCTCGCGACGGACCAGCTGCTTTTCCAGAAGGTAGCAAACCACCACCGCCGCGATGATCGCCACCACGATATTGAGCTTGAGCGGCAGGGTATAAACCGCCACCGCCACAGCACCGGCCAGCCCGGCCGCCAGGAGGCGCAGGGCGCTGTTGGCCATCGCACACAAAATGCCAACGAGACACAGCACACCGGCGAAACCCAGGCCCCAGGCAGTGGGAATCAGGTTGGCCAGCGCGATGCCCGCCATGCTCAGACCCATCCAGGCCGACCAGGTGAGGAAATAGCTGCCAGCCAGATACGCTTCTTGCCCCTCCCGCTCGGCGGGATCGGCGCTGGGCTCGGGGAAGCGGCGAACAAACAGCGCATAGCTCAAGTCCGCCGTCAGGTAGCCGCTTAACATCCGGCGCCAGCGCGGCTGGTGCATCAGGTAGGGCCGCAAATGCAGGCTGAACACCACGAAACGCAGGTTCACGCAAAAGCCGGTAGCCAGAATCACCCACGCCGGCGCGCCGGCGACGATCAGCGGAATCGAAGCCAGCTGAGAGCTGCCCGCATAAACAAAAAAGGTCATGGCCAGCGACTCAAACACGCTCATGCCCGACTTCACCATGGCCACGCCGGTCATCAGGCCCCAGGCCGCGATGCCCGGCACCATCGGTGCCATGTCCCGCATGCCGAGACCAAATTCTGGGTGCGAACGCACCGACCGCAGGAAGAACATTTAGCCGGGGGTGTCGAAAGTCATGCCAGGCGTGAGACTGAAGCCGCGCAGGAAATCGGCCGCTGGCAGGCGTTTGCCGCCCGCGCGCTGCAACTCGGTCAGGCGCAGCACGCCCTGGCCGCATGCAACTCGCACGCCGTCCGCACTTGCAGACAAAATCGTGCCGCAGCCCAAGTCTTTCGTGCGTAAACAGCTATCTAATTCATAGCGCCAAAGTTTCAGCGTTTCGCCATTGAACCGGGTTTGCGCGCCCGGAAACGGATCAAAAGCGCGAATGCGTCGGCCAATCACATCGGCGGCTTGCGACCAGTCAATCAGCGCTTCGGCCTTCTCGATCTTGTGCGCGTAAGTCACGCCGGCTTCGGGCTGTTTGACGGGCCGCAGTTCGCCTCGCGCGGCCTGGCCCAGCGCTTCGAGTATCAACTGCCCGCCAAGTTCTGCCAGCTTGTCATGCAGCGAGGCGGTGGTCTCCAGCGCGTCAATGTTTACGCGCCCGGCCAGCAGCATGTCGCCGGTGTCCAGCCCGGCGTCCATCTGCATGATGGTGATGCCGGTTTGCGCGTCGCCCGCTTCGATGGCGCGGTGAATCGGCGCGGCGCCACGCCAGCGGGGCAGCAGCGAGGCATGGATGTTGAGGCAACCCAACCGCGGCAAGGACAGCACCCATTGCGGAAGTATCAGCCCGTAGGCCGCAACGACCATCGCGTCGGCGTTGGCGGCATCAATTGCCAGCCGCGCGGCAGCGGCGTCTTCGAGGTATTTGCCG
>JANPFZ010000382.1:0-6398 GCA_031423655.1 Polaromonas sp. | reverse complement strand
GCGAATTTGGGCTCTGACCCCAAAAATGCCCGATCCCGCACCCTATCCCCAAACGCCGTGTGGCAGGGCTGAGCAGCGCAGCGGCAGGCGGATCAGGGCGAGCGATTGTTTGAGCGAAGTGCAACGTAGCGAGTTCGAGCTCGACCCCGCCTGCCGCGAGCAGCGCAAGGAATCGCGAAGCGACCCTGACTTCGGCTCGCCTTTTTTTGGCTTACCTTGTTTTGGCGAAGCAAAAAAAGGTAAGTCGCCCGCCGCGGCGAAAGAGCGGCACTGGAGCTCACTACGAACTCGGTGATCGAATCAGCGAAAGGCTTCAACACGCTCAGCCCGAACGGTGTGGAAAATTAGGCTTCGAAGACTGCGCCCGGCCTCACACCTCAACCAGACCGCTGCAAATTCTATAGCTGCCCGCGCACGTTATATGAAGGCTACAGGCCAATCTAACCAACAATTCCAGCTACTTCGGCAAAAACAGCGACCAATAAACCAGCAGCAGATTCACCAGCACGCTCACCCCCAACATGATCTTCCACAACGCCGTCGGGTCGCGCTGAATCAGCGGTGTCGCAGGCGGTGCAGTCAGGGGCCGCGACGCGCCACGCTCCAGTGCCAGCAGCATTTCTTCGGCAGTCTCAAAGCGCTGGCGTTTGCTGCGCGCCACGGCTTTGAGCACGACGTGATCGAGCCAGATAGGCACTTCGGGGTTGTGGCGGCTGGGGGCCACGGGGTCGCGGTAGTAGCGCCCAATCTGATAGGGCAGCACCTCGCCATAAGGCAGTTTGCCGGTGAGCAGCTGGTACAGCGTGACGCCCAGAGCGAACAGGTCGCTTGGCGCATCGGGCAACTCGGCGGGTATTTCGCCAGCGGTGGCGCTGGTCCGGCCGTCAAAGCCCCACTGCTCGGGGTTGATAAAGCTGGGTGTTCCGGCATGCAGCGTGCGCAGCGCTTCGGGTTCGCGGCCCGAAAGTGCCACGCCAAGATCAAGCAGGCGCAGCACGCCGTCTTCACCCTGATGCAGGTTGGCAGGCTTGATGTCGCGGTGAATCACGCTTTGCCGATGCAGCAGCCCCAGCCCTTTGGCCACCTGGGTGGCGACTGACAGTACCTGCGGAACGCTGAACTTGTGCTGGCGGCTCAAGAGTTGCTGTAGCGTTTCACCGGCATGCCAGTCGTAGAGTAAATAAAACGCACTGCGCGGCGCGTCGCCCGGCAAGCGGTCGTGAATATTGACCAGGCAGACGGCCGCACGAGACGACTGCATGCGTTTGGCCAGCCAGGCTTCGTGGGCCAGCATGGCGCGCTCCTCCAGGTCGTGCGCACGCGCAGGGTGCAATGTTTTGAGGGCATAGAGCTTCTGGGTCTGGATGTGCCTGACCTGGTACAGCACATTGATCCCGTTGTCAGCTACCGGAGCCGTCACCGCAAACCCGTCGAGCAGGTCGCCCATCTTCAGCCGCGCTGGCACCGGCAACGCGATTGCTTTGCGGTTTTCGTCCTGCAGGCTGGCGTCGAGCAGCCCCAGCACATGCACGACCAGCGCCGTGGCGTTGTCCAGGCTGCCGGCCGTCAGCGCGGCGTCTACCAGCTGCCGGCTCAAGTCCTGCGCGTTGCTGGCAGCGCCCTCCCCTGTGGCAGCGGTGATCGATCGGATGAGCGCCAGCAGCCGCCTGGCGGGAAGCACGTTGTGAACGCCGTCAGTGAGCAACACAAACAAATCCCCCACTTCCAGATCACCCTGCAAATAGTCAACCACCAGCGTGTCGTCAGCACCGACACAGCGCAGCAGCTGGTGCCGCAGATCGGGATGATCAACGGCGTGGTCACTGGTGAGCTGCGTCAGCACACCCGCGCGCAGCAGGTAGGCGCGGGAGTCACCCACATGCGCGACGGCATACGACTGCCCGCGCAGCACCACGGCCGTCAGCGTGGTCAGACCAATCGCCGGGTGCCGGCGCCGATTCACACCGCAGAGCCATGCGTTTTGCGCACCGATGATGCGGTCAAGCGCAACGGTGGTGTCCCAGGTTTCAGGCGTGCCGTAATAATCGCGCACCAGACTGGTCACCGTCGTTTGCGCAGCTTCCTTGCCCATGCCGCCGGTGCTGACGCCGTCGGCAATCGCCACGATGGAGCCCATGCCCGCCTCCCCAGGCCCGGGCAGCATGGCGGCGCAAAAATCTTCGTTGATGTCTTTGCGACCCGCTTGCGTTGCAAATCCGATGTCTATTTCAAATGCCATGCACCATGGATAGCAAGTTCGGTGCCCACGATTGGTGCGCACCGGGACTTGCAGCTTAACGCAGCGCGTCTTCATCGCAGGCCGCAGGCGCTTCGGGGGGGAACTTTCGTGGCACGACCCTTGCACTGTCAAAGGCCTACCTCCGGAGTTCCCCCTTGAAAAAATCAAAACTGGTGATGGTTGGCAATGGCATGGCGGGTGTGCGTACGCTTGAAGAACTGATCAAGGTAGCCCCCGATCTGTATGACATCAGCGTCTTCGGTGCCGAGCCGCACCCGAACTACAACCGCATCCTGCTCAGCCCGGTGCTGGCCGGCGAACAGACGCTTGATGAGATCGTGCTGAACGGCTGGGACTGGTACAAAGACAACCACATCACGCTGCACGCCGGCAAAAAAGTGATTGAAGTCGACCGCATCAAACGCATTGTGCGCGCCGACGATGGCACCGAAGAAGAATACGACCGGCTGCTGATGTGTACCGGCTCGAATCCGTTCATCCTGCCGATTCCGGGCAAAGACCTCGAAGGCGTGATCGCCTACCGCGACATTGCTGACACCAACGCGATGATCGACGCGGCCACGCGGTTCAAGAAAGCGGTCGTCATTGGTGGCGGTTTGCTGGGGCTGGAAGCCGCCAATGGCTTGATGCTGCGCGGCATGGAAGTCACGGTGGTGCATGTCATGCCCACGTTGATGGAACGCCAGCTCGACAGCGTGGCGGGCAAGCTGCTGCAAAAGTCGCTGGAAGACCGCGGCCTGAAGTTTTTGATTGGCGGGCAAACGCAGGAGCTGGTCGGGAATGCGGAAGGTCGCGTCAACTCAATCAGGTTCAAGGACGGCACCGAGCTGGCCACCGACCTGGTGGTGATGGCGGTTGGCATTCGCCCCAACACGCAGTTGGCCGAAGCCATGCGCCTGCATTGCAACAAGGGCATTGTTGTGAACGACACCATGCAGACGGTGACCGACGCGCGCATTTATTCGGTTGGCGAATGCGCGGCGCATCGCGGCATTGCCTACGGCCTGGTGGCGCCGTTGTTCGAGCAGGCCAAGGTCGCAGCCAATCACCTGGCGCAGTTCGGCATTGGCCGCTATACCGGCTCGCTGACTTCGACCAAACTGAAGGTGACGGGCATTGATTTGTTCAGCGCAGGTGAATTCATGGGCGGTGAAGGGACTGAAGAAATCGTCATGAGCGACCCATTTGGCGGCGTCTATAAAAAGCTGGTGCTCAAGGACGACAAGCTGATCGGCGCCTGCCTGTATGGGGACACGGTAGACGGCAGCTACTACTTCAAACTGCTGCGCGATGGGCGCAGTGTGGCGGGCATTCGCGACCGGTTGATGTTTGGCGAATCCAACCTCGGTGATGCCGGCCATGAAGGCCAGAACAAAGCCGCGACGATGGCCGATGACGCCGAGGTGTGCGGCTGCAACGGCGTCTGCAAGGGCACCATCGTCAAGGCGATTCGCGAAAAAGGCCTGTTCACGCTCGACGAGGTGCGAAAGCACACCAAGGCCAGCGGCGGCTGCGGCTCGTGTACCGGGCTGGTTGAGCAGATTTTGATGTTCACCGCCGGCGGCGACTACTCGGCCACGCCCAAGCTCAAGGCCATGTGCAGCTGCACCGAGCACGGCCATCAGGCGGTGCGCGATGCGATTCGGACCCACAAACTGCTGTCGATCACCGAGGTTTACCAGTTCATGGATTGGAAAACGCCCAACGGTTGCGCGAGCTGCCGCCCAGCCGTCAACTACTACCTGATCAGCACCTGGCCGAAGCAGGCCAAGGACGACCCGCAAAGCCGCTACATCAACGAGCGCAGCCACGCCAACATTCAAAAAGATGGCACTTACAGCGTGATTCCGCGCATGTGGGGCGGCGAAACATCAGCCAGCGAGTTGCGCCGCATTGCCGACGCGGTCGATAAATACAAAATCCCGACGGTCAAGGTCACGGGCGGCCAGCGCATCGATTTGCTCGGCGTGAAGAAAGAAGATTTGCAGGCCGTCTGGAACGACATCGGCATGCCGTCGGGTCACGCGTATGCCAAGGCGCTGCGCACGGTGAAAACCTGCGTCGGCAGCGAGTGGTGCCGCATGGGCACGCAAGACTCGACGCAAATGGGCAAGGACCTGGAGCGCGCGATGTGGCGCTTGTACGCACCGCATATGGTGAAATTCGCCGTCAGCGGCTGCCCGCGCAACTGTGCCGAATCGGGCATCAAGGATGTCGGCATCATCGGCGTTGATTCGGGCTGGGAGATGTACATCGCTGGCAACGGCGGCATCAAGACCGAGGTGGCGCACTATTTCACCAAGCTCAAGACGGCAGCTGAAGTGCTCGAATACACCGGCGCATTCTGCGAGCTGTACCGGCAGGAAGGCTGGTACCTCGAACGCACGGTGCATTACGTGAACCGTGTCGGGCTCGATTACGTGAAGAAAAAAATTCTGGAAGACCACGAAGGCCGCAAGGCGCTGTGGGAGCAGCTGCAGTTTGCGCTCGATGGCGAGCCTGACCCGTGGTTCGAGTTGAAAGAAGCAGCTGTCGATACGCGGCAGTTTGAAGCCATTCCAGCCTGAAATACCAGTAAAACAAGACTGCATCCCAGGTACTACCTTTGTAAGCAGCTATAAATTAGATAGCATCGATATGACGCAATGGAAAAAAATCTGTCTGGTCTCGGAGATTCCTGTGCTGGGCTCGCGTCGCGTCACCCGGGCGCGCGGCTTGGACGTGGCCGTCTTCCGCAATGCAGACGATGAAGTGTTTGCGCTGCTCGACCGTTGCCCGCACAAGGGCGGTCCCTTAAGCCAGGGCATTGTTTTCGGCACCAGTGTGGCCTGCCCGCTGCACAACTGGACCATCGGCCTGGCCGACGGTTGCGCGCGCGCGCCCGATGAAGGTTGCGTGCCGAAATTTTCCTGCAAAGTCGAAGCGGGCGAGGTGCATCTGGACGCCAACGAGCTGGTGACACTGGCGCTGGATCTGCAGCGTCCGCGTGCGGGGCCAGGTGCTTCCACCGGTGCGGTGGGCGATGAATCGTTTGACGTGCAGACACCGCACACGGCGTGATGACGATCGCTGACTCCGCTAGCCCTCACCCTCCTTCGACAGGCTCAGGACAGGCCAAGCCTCTCCCAGAGGGAGAGGGAGCAAGAGAGACGCGTTCAACCTGCCCCTACTGCGATCTAGCCGCTGGCGCGGCTGATCGCTTTGCGATAAATGCGAAACACCGCAGCAGGGGCTTCGACTATGGTGCTTGAAACACGCTCTACCTGCCCCTACTGCGATCTAGCCGCTGGCGCGGCTGATCGCTTTGCGATAAATGCGAAACACCGCAGCAGGGGCTTCGACTATGGTGTTTGAAACACGCTCTACCTGCCCCTACTGCGGTGTGGGCTGCGGTGTAATCATTGAGTCAAGCGGTGACCAGATCACGGGTGTGCGCGGCGACCCGGATCATCCGGCCAACTTTGGGCGCTTGTGTACCAAGGGCTCGACACTGGCGCTGACCGCATCAAGCGCCATCACCCGACAAACTCGCCTGCTCTACCCGATGCGGCGCGAGCACCGGGGTGAAGCGCCAAAGCGGATTTCGTGGGACAGCGCGTTCGATTTCGCTGCGGAAGGCTTTGCGCAGATCATCCGCGATCATGGCACTGACTCGGTCGGTTTTTATATTTCGGGCCAGTTGCTGACCGAAGACTATTACGTCTTCAACAAGCTGGTCAAAGGGCTGATCGGCAGCAACAACATCGATACCAACTCCCGACTGTGCATGAGCAGCGCGGTGGCTGGCTACAAGCAGACACTGGGTGCCGATGCGCCGCCGACCTGCTACGACGACGTGAACCATGCCAGCTGCATCTTTATCGTCGGCAGCAACACGGCCTACGCGCACCCGATTTTGTTCAGGCGCATTGAAGACGCGAAGGCCGCCAACCCGGCGCTGAAGATCATCTTTTGCGACCCGCGCCGCACCGACACAGCCGAGATTGCCGATCTGTATCTGCCGATCCAGCCCGGCACCGACGTGATGCTGTTCAACGGCCTGCTGCACATCATGCTGTGGGAAGGCTGGATTGATGCCGCCTATATCGGCTTGCACACGAATGATTTCGACGCCCTGAAAGCCACGGTGCGCGACTGC
>JANPFZ010000381.1:0-3819 GCA_031423655.1 Polaromonas sp. | reverse complement strand
CTCGATGGTCGGAAGTGGATTTTCCTGCGCGTCCACGGTGCCGTTTTGCAGCGCCAGGTAGACCTCGGCAAAAGCGATGTCTTCAAGGAGCTGACCGAAGGCTACAAGAAGGCCACCGGCAACACCGTCACAGCCCTGACTTACTACGGCGCACGCCACGCCACCAGCAACAAGCTGTTCAAGACCTGCGACGAGATGAAGGGCATCAAGATGCGCGTGCCTGATTCGCCGGCCTACACCGCGCTGCCACGTGCCTGCGGCGCCAATCCAACACCCATCGCTTTTGCCGAGGTCTACCTGGCGCTGCAAAACGGCACCGTGGACGCGCAGGAAAATCCACTTCCGACCATCGAGGCCAAAAAGTTTTATGAGGTGCAAAAGAACATCATCCTGACCGGCCACATCTCGGATCAGTTGCTGACCGTCATCTCCCCGGGCCTGATGGGCAAGCTGACACCTGCCGAGCAGAAGTTGCTGGCCGACATCACCCAGGAAGCCGCTGTCAGCGCCACCAATGACATCAGGAAGCGCGAGGGCGAGCTGGTCGATGAATTCAAGAAGAAGGGCATCAACGTCGTTACGGTGGACCGCAACGACTTCCAGCAGCGCGTGCTCAAGGCAATTACTTTCGAGTCGATGAAGCTGGACAAAAAAGACTGGGACCGCGTGGTCGGTCTCAAGTGACGCCGGGAAACGATGTGAGCGCTGTACATGAAGTAAAAAGCGCGCGGGCTTTCACCATCGACGACATGGCCCCGGTGATGGGCGAAGACGGCCAGTTCCACGCACTCGACGAAGTGGTGGACTTATCTGGCACCAAGTTAGAGGCCTGGGTCGCCCTGGGCTTTTTCTGGGTGTTGGGGCTGACCGTGTTCTACCAGTTCTTCACGCGTTATGTGATGAATGATTCAGCCGCCTGGACAGAAGAAATCGCGCGCTACCTGCTGATCGCGGTGGTCTTCACCGGAGCGACCATCGGCGTGGTCAAGAACAACCACATCCAGGTTGATTTTTTCTATAAGTTCATGCCCGCGCCACTGGCCCGCGCGATGGCCACCACAGTCGACGTGCTGCGTGTTGGCTTCTTCGTCGCGGCCGCCATTCTGACGGTGATGATGATGCTCAAGCTGGGCAGTAACTCGCGCATGACCATGGTGGACCTGCCGATGAACTGGGTCTACGGCGTCTGCCTGCTTGGCTTTGCTGCGATGGCTTTTCGCTCGGTGCAGATTGCGCTGTTTCACCGCCAGCGCGGCTACACGGTGCTTGAGCGGCCCGAGTCCTCGATGGACGACAAATAAGCAGACATACCACTCATAACCAGGCGCCAGGATGCTCAAAATAATTTTTCTGCTGCTGATGAGCAGCGGCATTCCGGTTGCGATGGCGATGGCCGGCTCTGCCCTGATCTATATCTGGTGGTCGGGCGGTCTGCCGCCGTTTGTGGTGATTCACCGCATGATCAGCGGCATCGACAGCTTTCCGCTGCTGGCCGTGCCCTTCTTTATTCTGGCGGGTAACCTGATGAATAACGCCGGTATCACCAACCGCATCTACAACTACGCGCTGGCGCTGGTGGGCTGGATGAAGGGTGGCCTGGGCCACGTCAATGTCGTGGGCTCGGTCATTTTTGCCGGTATGAGCGGCACGGCGATTGCCGACGCCGCCGGCCTGGGCACCATTGAGATCAAGGCCATGAAAGACCATGGTTACAGCACTGAATTTGCCGTCGGCGTGACAGCCGCGTCGGCCACGCTGGGCCCCATCATTCCGCCCAGCTTGCCGTTTGTGATCTACGGCATGATGGCCAACGTCAGCGTCGGCTCGCTGTTTCTGGCGGGCATTTTGCCCGGCGTGCTGATGGCGATTTTGATGATGCTTACCGTGGCTTACTTCGCGCACAAGAATGGCTGGGGCGCTGACGTGAAGTTTGAATGGCCACGGGTCATCAAGGCACTGATGGAAACCGCCGCCGTCATCGCCTGGCCGGTGACGATGTGGCTGTTGATCGTCAAGGGCGGGTTGCCGGCACAGATCACCGTCTTCGCGGGTTTGCTGGTGCTGTTCGCGGTTGACCGATTGTTCAGGTTTCAGGCCGCGTTGCCCATCATGACGCCAGTGCTGCTGATAGGCGGCATGACCACCGGCATTTTTACGCCGACCGAGGGCGCGATTGCCGCCTGCCTGTGGGCGATGGTGCTGGGCTTCGGCTGGTACCGCACCCTGAACTGGAAAATGTTTGTCAAGGTCTGCCTGGACACGGTAGAGACCACCGCGACGGTACTTTTCATTGTGGCCGCAGCCAGTATTTTTGGCTGGATGCTGACGGCGACCGGCGTGACGGCGGCCATCAGCGAATGGGTATTGGGCTTCACGCAGAACCCCTATGTATTCCTGCTGCTGGCCAATCTGCTGATGCTTTTTGTGGGCTGCTTTCTGGAGCCCACCGCGGCCATCACAATCCTGGTTCCCATCCTCGTACCGATCTGTCAGAAGCTCGGCATTGACCTCGTGCATTTCGGGCTGGTGATGGTGCTCAACTTAATGATTGGCCTGCTGCACCCGCCCATGGGCATGGTGCTGTTCGTGCTCGCGCGCATCGCCAAGCTATCTGTCGAACGCACCACCATCGCCATCCTGCCCTGGTTGATTCCGCTGCTGGGTAGTCTGGTGATCATTACTTACTTCCCCAATCTGGTGCTGTGGTTGCCGAGGATGTTTTACTAAATCATTGAACTGATCAAGTCTCCTGACTCCGACCCCCACATCAACGATCAAGCAAACCGACATGACCCCTTTCATCCGCCTGCATCCCAACGACGACGTCCTCATCGCCCGTTCGCAACTCGTAGGCGGCACCAGCGTTGAAAACATTTCGGTCAAGGGTTTGATCCCGGCGGGCCACAAAATCGCCACGCACGCCATCGATGCCGGCCAGCCGGTGCGCCGCTACAACCAGATCATCGGTTTTGCCAGCAAGCCAATAGCCGCCGGCGAGCATGTGCATACGCACAACCTGGATATGGGTGCGAACAAAGGCGACTTTGCCCGCGACTATGCCTTCGGTGCCGATACGAAACCAGAGCCTGCAAAAAAGGAAGCGACGTTCATGGGCATCAGGCGCGCTGACGGCCGGGTTGCGACGCGCAATTACATCGGCATTTTGTCGAGCGTCAATTGTTCGGCCACCGCATCGCGCGCCATCGCCGATCACTTTTCACGCGCCACAAATCCGTCAGCACTCGAGAAATTTCCCAACGTCGATGGCGTGGTCGCACTCACGCACGGCACCGGCTGCGGCATGGACACTGAAGGCATGGGCATGCAGATTTTGCAACGCACGCTGGCGGGTTACGCCACGCACCCTAATTTTGCCGGCGTGCTGGTGGTCGGCCTGGGTTGCGAGTCGAACCAGATCAATGCCTGGCTGGCCAACAGCAGTCTGCGTGAAGGCGACTCTTTACGGGTTTTCAGTATTCAGGACACCGGCGGCACCGCCAAAACCGTCGCCAAAGGCATCGCTCTCATCAATGAAATGCTGCCTCAGGCCAATGCAGTGAAACGCGAGCCCTGCAGCGCAGCGCACATCACCATCGGCCTGCAGTGCGGCGGCTCGGACGGTTATTCGGGCATCAGCGCCAACCCGGCGCTGGGCGCGGCAGTCGACCTGCTGGTTGCGCACGGTGGCTCGGCCATCCTGAGTGAAACACCGGAAATCTACGGCGCCGAACACCTGCTGACGCGCCGCGCCGTCAAACGCGAAGTCGGTGAAAAGCTGATCGAACGCATCAAGTGGTGGGAGCACTACACCGCCATCAA
>JANPFZ010000380.1:0-10465 GCA_031423655.1 Polaromonas sp. | reverse complement strand
GCCGAGTTTGAAAAATATGGTCGCAATCGCCTGGCAGAGGGAAAATTGCCGATCTGTGCCGAGATGTGTTCCACCAAGGCGCTTTTGGGTGGCGACGGGGACGTGGTGGCAGACATCTTCCGCAACCGCGTCGTTCAGCGTGGCAAAGGTGCCGAGGTGTGGGGCTGGGGAACTGCTTACGGATCCAAACAGGCGGGTGTTGCTGGAGTCAAGTCATGATCCGCTTGACTGCCTCGATATCTTGCGTGGCCGCCGCCCTGTTCGTGGGTGGATGTGGCGAAAAGCCGCAAACCCTGGGTGGTATCAAAAGTGATGTCGCTGCATTCCAGGGTGCGGACAGCAAGTTTGCCGCGCCTGGTTGGACGGCCGGTGACAAAACCAGTTGGGAACAGGCGCTCAAGGCTCGTGCACGCAATACACAAAACGAGTACAGCAGGACGAGTTCACAGAAATAAGGGACCGGAGACTTCATGCAGCTACGCCAAGTATTGATTGTTATGGCTTTAGGCTTGACCGGACTGGGCCAAGCCCAGACACCGACAGCGCAGCCGTTGCAGGACGCCGCACCGGGAATTCAGGGCCAGAATATTCTTGACGTGAAGCCAGAAGCCAGTGTTGACCCGAAGTACCCTCAGCAGACCAATGCCGAGCGTGCCAAGGTTCAACCTGGCAACAACGCGCCGATGTGGCGCCAGGTAGGCGCAGGAGTTACGGGATACAGCAGCTTGCCCAAAGCCCAAGCGCCTGAAGCTGGAAATTTGATTCAACAATTTGTTCAGTATCCCGGTTCCCGGCTGACCAATGGCGGCGAAGCCTGGCGGCAAGTTCGGAACAATTGGTTAATCCCTTATGGCGGTTCACTGCTGCTCATCATGGTGCTGGCCTTGGCAATTTTCTACCGTGCAAGGGGCACGATCAAAACGCATGCCCCTGACACCGGGCGCAAAATTGAGCGGTTCACGCCGTTCGAACGCGCCGCGCACTGGTCTAACGCCATCGCGTTCGTGATTCTGGGTGTGTCGGGCGTGGTCATGGCCTTCGGCAAGTTTTTTCTGCTGCCGGTGATTGGCGGGACTCTCTTTGGCTGGCTAACCTATGCCTTGAAAAATGCGCACAACTTTGCAGGCCCTTTGTTTGCGGTCTCGCTGGCTGTGGTGTTTTTCACCTTTCTGCGCGATAACTGGCCTCAAAAAGGTGATTTGAACTGGTTACTCCAGGGCGGCGGCATGTTTGGTGGCGCAGAGCCAGGATCCAACCGTTTCAACGCTGGCGAAAAAATCGTCTTCTGGGGCGGTGTGTTCTCCCTTGGTATCCTGGT
Organism: Polaromonas sp.; assembly: GCA_031423655.1. Lineage (GTDB taxonomy): Bacteria > Pseudomonadota > Gammaproteobacteria > Burkholderiales > Burkholderiaceae_C > Polaromonas. The sequence goes on along the minus strand of JANPFZ010000380.1, from coordinate 9,147 downwards.
GGTGCTCTCTGGTTTTGTTCTGGACAAGCTGGTCCCGGGATTGGTCTACGAACGCTCGACCATGCAAATTGCCCACATGGTGCACGCTGTGGCCACCATTTTGATGATGTTTATGTTTATTGCGCATATATATCTGGGCACCATTGGCATGCAGGACGCCTACAAGGCAATGAGAACCGGTTATGTCGATGAAACCTGGGCAAAGGAACACCATCAGTGGTGGTACGACGACATCAAAGCCGGCAAAATTCCGGCCCAGCGCACTCAGCCTGCAGCGGATGGCCAGGCAGTCCAGGCGTGAAACCACATCGACCAAGAGCGAGTAATACCATGAACGATGTTATTAAATCCGGCCTGACAGCGAGCTTGCTTTCGTCCCTGTGTGTGACGGCGATGGCCAAGCTGCCACCTCTTAGCGACGAAGCCAAGGCCAAAGCGGCAGAGACGGCAGCCAAAACCGCCTGGAGCGGAAAAGTGGATGTGTATGCCTTGTGCAAGGCCCAAGACAAAATAGCGGCCAGCTATTACAAGTCTGCCAAGTCAGCGGGTAAGGAAACCAAGCCTGCTACCGCTGTGCCTGCTTGTGCTGATCCAGGAGCCTTTGTGTATGTTGCTGCCCCACCTGCAGAGGCCAAACCGCTTGAAGCGGCCGGGGCGCATTCTCCTCCGGCGACAGCCGCCAGTCCTCCGAATACCAAGCAGCCAGATGCGATTGTTAATCCAGCTAAAAAGCTCTGAAGCATAGCCCCTTAAACTTCTATTCTGAAAGGCCGGCCGGACAGGGTCCGGCCTTTTTCGTTGGAGCCTCTGCGCATGTCCAAATCTGTTTTGCCCACCCTGTCTCAAGCCGACGCGCCGCTGATTTGTGAGATTGACACCATCAATGAGTACGGCGAACACCATTCGATCTCGATTCCGGCAGAACGGTCGCTGACGGTCTATGTGGACAAGCGGGAGTTGGTCACCTTGATGACATTGGGTGCCTATCCCGAACTGTTGGTACTTGGCTATTTACTTAACCAGCGCCTTGTCCAGGATGTCTGCGATATCGCGTCAATCACGGTGGACTGGGAGGTTGGCGCGGCTGCCGTGCATACTCGCCAAGGGATTGCGGATATTGAGGAAAAAACGTCCAGGCGCGTGGTGACCACGGGGTGCGGACAGGGAAGTATGTTTGGAAGCCTTATGGATGAGGTGGATGAAATTCGCTTGCCGCCCGGTGCCTGCATTACACAAAGTCAGCTGTATGCATTGGTCAACACCATTCGTTTGAAAGAAACTACCTACAAATCAGCTGGATCGGTGCATGCCTGTGCGTTATTCAGCACGGCAGGAGCCGAGCCTGAAATGCTGGTATTCGTCGAAGACGTGGGCCGTCACAACGCCATTGACACCATTGCGGGCTGGATGTGGATCAATAGAGCCTCCACGTTTCCCGCTGCGCGTGGTGCGCTGCCTCCCGAAGCGGCGCTGCGCCTGCGGCCCGGCGAAGCCGGTTCCGCGGCCCCTGCTTGTGAAGACGGGCCCGCCACGTCCTGCGCTTCGCCTACCGACACTAGCTCGGAACGTCTGGTCTTCTACACCACGGGCCGCCTGACGAGCGAAATGGTCATCAAGTCAGCGCAGATGGGCGTGCCGGTCGTCGTGTCGCGCAGCGGCATCACGCAGATGGGGCACGAGGTGGCGCAGTCGGTTGGCCTGTGCGCGATTGGACGCGCTACAAACAAACGCTTTGTCTGCTACGCGAATCCGCAGCGCCTGCAGTTTGAACCCGGTTTGGTGATGCGGCCCGAAGTCGAGACATCGGCCCGCAGCTGACGCACCCTGGCTTGCGTTCAGCCTAAGGAATGGACGCTCGGCGATTTCCTCTCAAGCCTTGGGGCAAGATGCGCAGATCATCCTCGTCTTAACGCTACTATTTTAATAGCTGCTAGCGCACGTAATACCTGGGCTAAAGACACTTTTCGTTATGAAATTTAACTTCAGCCACGCGGGATGACCTGCAGCGCCGACCAGCGACGCACAACTTGCTCGACAAGCCCCGCAGCGGCCCCCGGCTTTGCCTTCTGGGTTAAGGTCTGAGCATGAACACGCTCTTCCTCAAGCTCGGCTGGAAAACGCTGCTACGCGACTTGCGGGCCGGTGAATTGCGACTGCTGATGGTCGCTGTCACGCTGGCCGTCGCCGCGCTGTCCGCCGTTGGTTTTTTTGCCGACCGGCTGAACGGCGGCCTGCAGCGTGACGCTTTGCAGCTATTGGGTGGCGATGCAGTGCTGCGCAGCGACAGTGCCACGCCGCCCGCGTTCATCGCCAAAGCGCAGGCGCTTGGGTTGAAGTCGGCGCACACCGTGACCTTCCCGACCATGGGCCGCGCCACCGATGCCGACGGCGGCGCCAGCAAGCTCGTGGCCTTCAAGGGCGTGCCCGAAGGCTACCCCTTGCGCGGCAGCCTGAAGGTGGCCGACCAGTTGGACAACGCAGGCACGGGCGTCAGCACCCGCGACATCCCCGCGCCCGGCACCGCCTGGGCCGATGCCTCACTGCTCGACGCGCTCGGCCTCAAACTTGGTCAGACGCTGCTGCTCGGCGATTCGAGCTTCAAACTGACCCGCATCATCGTGCAGGAACCCGACCGCGGCGCCGGCTTCATCAGCTTTTCGCCCCGCGTGATGATCAACCAGGCCGACATAGCTGCTACCGGCCTGATCCAGCCTGCCAGCCGCGTCAACCACCGCTTCGCCGTCGCCGGCGACGCCGCCGCAGTGAAAGCTTACGTCAAATGGGCGGCCGATGAAATTGCCAAGCCTGCTGATGCGACTGCCCCGCGCCGTGTCAGCGGCCTGCGGCTCGAATCGCTCGAATCTGGCAGTCCCGAAATGCGCCAGACGCTGGACCGCGCCGAGAAGTTTTTGAACCTGGTGGCCCTGTTGGCGGCGCTGCTCAGCGCAGTCGCCGTTGCCATCGTCGCGCGCAGCTTTGCCGCCAAACACCTCGACGACTGCGCCATGCTGCGCGTGCTGGGTCAGCCGCAGCGCACCATTGCGCTGGCTTATTCATTTGAATTTGTGCTGACCGGGCTGGCTGCAAGTGCCTTTGGTGTGGCGCTCGGTTTTGCGGTCCACTACGGATTTGTGCTGCTGCTGGCTGGGCTGGTTGAAAGCAGTTTGCCTGCGCCCACGCTCTGGCCGGTGGTCTTCGGCATGGGCATGGGCCTGACACTGTTGCTGGCGTTTGGCCTGCCGCCGGTGCTGCAACTGGCCCAGGTGCCGCCACTGCGCGTGATACGCCGCGACGTCGGCAACCTCAAGCCCGCGTCGCTGGCGGTGATGCTTGTCGGCGTGACGGGCTTTGCCGTGTTGCTGCTGGCGGCCAGCAGTGACTTGAAGCTCGGACTGATTGCGGTCGGCGGTTTTGCCGCTGCAGTGCTGGTTTTTGCTTCCGCCAGTTATGCCGCCGTCAAGTTGCTGCGCGCCAGCGTCAATGAAGACGTTGCGCCGCGCTGGCTGGTACTGGCCACGCGCCAGTTGTCAGCGCGGCCGGCGTATGCGGTGGTGCAGACCAGCGCGCTGGCAGTTGGCCTGCTGGCGCTGATGCTGCTGGTGTTGCTGCGCACCGACCTGATCAGCAGCTGGCGCGCCGCCACACCGCCCGACGCGCCGAACCGCTTCGTTATCAACGTGCAGCCCGAACAAAGCGATGCGTTTCAGCAGGCGCTGCGCAACGGCGGCGTGAAGAAATTCGACTGGTTCCCGATGATTCGCGGGCGTCTGGTGGCTGTGAACGACAAGCCTGTGACGCCTGACGATTTCGCCGAAGACCGCGCCAAGCGTCTGGTTGATCGCGAATTCAACCTGTCGAACAGCGAACAGGCCCCCAGCCACAATCAGATCGTCGCCGGTCGCTGGACGCCAGGTGAGAAAGGCGCCATCAGCGTTGAGGAAGGTATCGCCAAGACATTGGGGTTGAAGCTCGGCGACAGCCTGCGCTTCGACATCGGTGGTCAAACCAGCGACGCCAAAAACACCAGCCTGCGCAAGGTCGATTGGGGTTCCATGCGCGTCAACTTTTTTGTCATGTACCCGGTGGCGGCGCTGACGGATGTGCCGGTGTCCTTCATCAGCGCCTTCCGCGCGCCCGAGCCGCAGCAGCAGCCCGCAGATGCTGGTAACGGCGTCAATGGCTCCAGTGGAAACGGTTCCGTCCCGGCTAACGCCGCCAATGCCGTGCGAACCCGCAGCTTCGACAACGAACTCGTCCGCGCCTTTCCCAACATCACCAATGTCGACATGACCAGCACGCTGGCGCAGGTTCAGCGCGTGCTGGATCAGGTGATTCGCGCGGTCGAATTTTTATTCGGCTTCACGCTGGCCGCTGGTCTGGTTGTACTGTTCGCCGCGATTACCGCCACGCGGGAAGAACGCGCCAAAGAGTTCGCCATCATGCGCGCCGTCGGTGCGCGTGCGTCGCTGCTGCGCCAGGTGCAGCGGGCCGAGCTGGCCGGCGTCGGCCTGCTGGCAGGATTTCTTGCGTCGCTGGTGTCGCTCGCCGTCGGCTGGGGCCTGGCGCATTATGTATTTGATTTCAACTGGACCGGTTCGTGGACGGTGCCGCTCTTTGGCAGCTTGGCTGGCGCGGCGCTGGCGCTGGCGGCGGGTTGGTGGGGTCTGCGGTCGGTGCTGAATACGCCAGTGGTCGAGACGCTGCGCAAGGCTCAGTGAAATTTGAGTGCAGACTATCGGACGCAGAGGGCGCGAAGATCACGCAGAGAACGCAAAAGAATGCGGATGAATTTAGTTGAATTCTCTCTTCTTCGACTGCGGCAAAACCTTCGCGCCCTCTGCGTTCTACCGTCTGCTCTCGCAATTCCAATCCCAATTATGCAAATAGAAGAAAAGCCCCCCGGCACTGCCCCGTTCGACACCCCCTTCGCCTGGATAGGCGGCGAAGCCAGCATCAAGGCCCTGGTCGAGCGCTTTTACGACCTGATGGATTTGGAGCCCGGCTACACCACCCTGCGCGCCGCCCACGGCAGCACGCTGGAAGTCGCCCGTCAGCGCCTGTTCTGGTTTTTGTGCGGCTGGATGGGCGGGCCGCAGTACTACACCAACCGCTTCGGCCACCCAAAATTGCGAATGCGACATATGCCGCAACAAACCGGTGGTGGCTCCATCGGCATTGCCGAACGCGACCAGTGGCTGGCCTGCATGGACCAGGCGATGCGTGAGACCGGCGTTGACGAGCCATTGCGCGCCCGCCTCAACACCTCGTTCTTTCAGACGGCGGACTGGATGCGCAACCGGGGTGAGTGAATGCTGGCAGCAGCGCCGAAGACAGGAATGCTATGAAAATAGTAGCTCCTTGTGCAGGTAAATAAAAGGACTAGAGGGATTGCTGTTCATTTGAGAGCTACCACTCCGTTCGCTCTGAGCTTGTCGAAGGGTCGTGACAGTGCGAGAAGGCTTCGACAAGCTCAGCCCGAACGGTAAAGCGAACAGTATTGGGGCTAAAGGCTCATTTGATCTGATGGGGTATGGACGTCAGCCGACTTTCCCGTCATTCCCGCGCCGGCAGGGATGCAGTTGTCCTGCTGTCAACTGGATTTCAAACTTCGCGGGATGACGATTTTGACGTGTCCGGGCCAGCTATGGAATCTGGACATTGAGGCATGAAGCGGGCCGAACTGCAGCAAAGTCAAAAAGCCGCCGCGTAAGGAATTCGCGGGTACATAAAGTGCCGCTAGCCCAATTGAAACCTGCGCAAGAAGCTACTATTGTGTCCGGTCAGACCATCGTGGTCGACGGCGGCCACATCATGCATTGATCAACAACAAGGGGACAAGAAACCATGAGCGACATCATCCTGCACCACTATGCGTTTTCAACCTTTTCCGAAAAGGTCCGCATCGCGCTTGGCCTCAAAGGGCTGGCCTACCGCTCGGTCGACATCCCCGGGTTGCCGCCCCGGCCTCTGCTCGCACCACTGACCGGCGGTTATCGCCGCGTGCCCGTACTGCAGATCGGCGCCGACATCTGGTGCGACACCCACATCATCCTGCCGGCGCTGGAGCGGCTTTTCCCTTCGCCGACTTTTTATCCGGCCGGCTGTGAGGGCATTGCTCGCGGCCTGTCGTTCGCGTGGGACCGGACGCTGTGGATACCGACGATTGGCGTGCTGACCCACTTCATCGGCGAGCACATCCCAGCCGATTTCATCAAGGACCGCAAGGAAGGCTACCTCGGCATCGACATCAGCAAAGCCGCGATGGCACCCGAATTGCCGCTGTACCGGCAACGCCTGATCGCGCAATACGCATGGCTCAAGACGGCGCTGTCCGATGGACGCAAGTTTGTCTTCGGCGATGCGCCCAGCGCGCTTGATCTGACCTGCTATCAGACCCTCTATCTGCTGCGAAAGAACTGCCCGCCCGAGGTGGACGCGATGCTTGGCATCGACGGCCCGCTGCCTGCGTGGTACCAGCGCATAGGCGCACTCGGTCACGGCACGCCGACTGCGATGAGTCCGGAGGAAGCGTTCGCTGCGGCGAGCGACGCGCAGCCGGTTGCGGTGACGCACCTGTTGCCGGACGGCGACCCAGGGGGGCTGCGCGCGGGCTGCCTGGTGACCGTGACGCCTGACGACAACGCCCGCGTGCCGGTAAGCGGCACCCTGGTCGCGGCCAGCGACAGCGAGATCATCATCCATCGCCGCGACCCGCAAGCGGGCGACCTGCACATCCACTTTCCGCGCCTCGGCTTCGATGTCGTGGCCTCTTGATCTAACTCCAGGAGAAACCCATGAGCCTCGACGCAAACAAACAACTTTGCCGCGACTATTTCACCGCCTTTCTGGCCGGAGACACGGCCTGGATGGAACGCCACATCGCCCCCAGCTTCGTGCGCCATGACCCGGGTCTGCCCTTCGAGGTGCGTGGCCCGGCCGGCGTAAAGCAGTTGCATGACGCGCTGATGCCCGCATTTCCGGACATGTTGCTGCCGCTGGAAGATTTTGTTGCCGAGGGTGAAAAAGTGTTGGTGCGGCTGCGCGTGCAGGGTACCCACACAGGGGCTTTCGGCGACATGGCGGCAACTGGCCGCAAGATTGACATCGGCGTGCTTGACCTGTTCCAGATCAGGGACGGCAAGCTGATCGAGCACTGGGCGCTGCTCGACAACCTGGGCATGATGAAGCAACTTGGCGCAATAACTTGACTCCCCCCGAAGCGCCTTTGGCGCCTCCCCCTGAGGGGGCGCCACCAGCAGCCCGGCAAAGCCGGATCTGCGGCGTCCGCTTGAAGGTTCTGCTGTAACGGACAAAGATTTGGAATGATCATGCAACTGCTGGCCAACACCACCTCGCCCTACGTCCGCATTGCCCGCGTGGCGATGTTTGAGAAGGGGCTGAACATCGAGCCCACCATCGTTGACCCCTGGGCCGACGACGCCCGCCTGCGCGAAGCCAACCCGGCCACCCGCGTGCCTACGCTGGTCACCGATGAAGGCATCCCCCACCGAAAGCCTGCTGATCGTGCAGTGGCTCGAACACACCCGGCCCGCACCAAGCTGGCCAAGCTTGCTGGGCCCGAGCCAGGGTACAGCCGGCGTGCTGTCACGTGCCGGCATCGCGCTCGGCGTGATCGACGCGGCGGTCCATACCATCATCATTCGCAAGGTCACCGCGCCGGTGCCGTTTGACGAGACACCGGTAGGCTTGCGGCGCCGGCGAACGATGACCGAGGGCATGGCGCGGCTGGAGTCCATCGCGGCGCGCGGCGAGTTGACCGCATCGGATGCACCGCGACTGGACGCCATTTGCGCGGTGGTGGCGCTGGACTACCTGCGCCTTCGCTTCGCGGATCAGCCCTGGATGCCGCGCATGCCTGCGCTTGACGCCCTTTCGCAGTCGCTTAGGCAGCGCACGTCTTTCGCGCAAACTTTGCCGTGCTGAATGAGCGCGGGTCAAATTTTCTTTTCACCAACTGATTGATAAAAGTGACCCTTCGCACGCAGACCTTTGAAGGCAAAAATTATCCCGACGCCGCGTCGTCCGACCCAACGGCTTTACGGTGGATGCAGGGCTCGCCGCCGCCGGCAGACAAGCGCATCCGCTTTGAGGACGACCGGTTTTTCAACTTCCCGCAGATCCGCTGGAGCCTGTCGCACATGCGCGAGCTGGTGCCTACCGTGAACGTATGGCGAGGCGCAGGTGCTGCCAGCGATCTGGGTGCGGTCAATGGCAGCACTGCAGCCGCCATTGACGCGCTAACGTTCACAGACATGAACGGCCACCCGCGCAACTGGGCTGACTCTTTGGCCGACACCTACACCGACAGCATCGTGGTGCTGCACAAGGGCAAACGGGTGTACGAGCGCCACATCGGCGCGATGCAGCCGCACACTGCGCACGCCTGCTTTTCCATCACCAAATCGTACGCGGCCACGCTGGCGGCGATGCTGCTGCATGAGCGCGTGCTGGACGAGAGCAAGCTGATTCCGTTCTACCTGCCCGAAATGGCGGGCACCGCGTATGCCGATGCCACGCTGCGCGAGGTGCTGGACATGCAGATCGGCGTGGCGTATTCCGAGGTGTATGCAGACCCCCAGGCGCAGATTTGGGACTACGCCCGCGCGGGAGGGTTTCGCGCTCGGGACAAGAACTACGGCGGGCCAGACAAGCTCTATGACTTTTTATTGACCTTGAGAAAAGAGGGCGAACACGGCCAGGCGTTCGCGTACAAAACTGTCAATACCGAGCTTGTCTGCTGGATCATGAAACGCATCACCGGGCTGGCGCTGGCAGACGCTTTAAGCGAGCGCATTTGGTCGCGTATTGGCTGCGAGCAAGACGCCTATTTGAGCGTGGATTCCATCGGTGTGGCATTTGGCGGCGGCGGCCTGAGCGCTAGTTCGCGTGACCTGGCGCGCTTTGGCGAGATGATGCGCACAGGCGGCGCCTGCAACGGCCAGCAGATCGTCCCCGCGGCGGTGGTAGCAGACATCGCGCGCGGCGCTGACCCGGCCAAATTCACCAAGGCCGGCTACACCTTGCTGCCCGGCTATTCATACCGCAACATGTGGTGGGTGACGCACAACGCGCACGGCGCTTTTGAGGCGCGCGGCATCCACGGCCAGCGCCTGTATGTGGCACCCA
>JANPFZ010000379.1:0-6086 GCA_031423655.1 Polaromonas sp. | reverse complement strand
TGCGGTTTCCACGCCTGATTTTTTTCCATGGCCCGCACCGGCGGCCAGCGCATTCGGCGCGATGCGCGCGAGCACAGCGCCAATCAATAACGCGCCAAGCACAACCACCGGGAACGGTATTTTCAATGCCCAAATCGCTATAAAACTCATAGCTGCAAGCGCCCACGGAACGGGGGCTAGCAGCGGATTACCCAATGACCTGCTGGCGATACGGTGCAGCGCGTGCAGCACGATGGCGGCTACCGCGGGCTTGATGCCATAAAGGGCAGCGGCCACTAGAGGCTGCTCGCCATAGGCCATGTAAATCCAGCTCAACGCGATCAGCAGCAGCAGCGACGGCAGCACGAACAGCGCGCCGGCGACGATGCCGCCGCGCGTGCGGTGCATCAGCCAGCCGAGGTAGGTGGCGAGCTGCTGCGCCTCCGGCCCGGGCAGCAGCATGCAGAAATTGAGCGCGTGCAGAAAGCGCTTTTCAGACACCCAGCGGCGCTTGTCCACCAGCTCGCGGTGCATGATGGCAATCTGCCCGGCCGGCCCGCCGAAGCTGATGAAGCCGAGCTGCAGCCAGAAGCGAAACGCTTCAGCAAATGTCACGGTGGGCGTCGTTGCGGGTGAATTTTCGAAGCTTGTTGGCATCGCCGGTGTGGGGGGCGTTGTCATGCAGCGGCGGCAATCATGGTTTCAGGCTTCCAGCTGTGGGGCTCGCCCTGCGCGCTGCGGCACCAGGTATAGAGCGCGTCGTAAAGCGGCATTGCGGCCTCCAGCATGGCGTGGTCGTCGGTGTGCAGGCGCGACAAGCCCAGCGAGAAGGCCATCAACCCGGCGGACTGCGGCGCCAGATCCAGCCGATCCGTGTCAGCGCCGCGGACGATGCGTGCGAGCGTTGCCAGCGCAGCGTCTCCGATCTCAAATGCGCGCAGCAAGGTGTCGAAGCTGCACAGCTCGCCTTCATGCGACACCGGCGCGCCGGGAATGTCATAGGCCACTGCCTTCAAGCGCGTGGCCTCTGTGAAGACCTGCGCCGTCTGCACGTAGAAAAATTCGGCGCACGGGTCGATGAAGCGCCTGATCAACCACGGGCAAGCGATGCGGTCAATCTTCGGGCGCTCGCGGGTGATCCAGCGCGACGGCTGCTCGCCTGTCACGCCCCAGTCAGGACGCTTGCGCATGGTGACGAGCGGGGTCACGCGCCAGTTTTTGATATTTGATGCGCTATCGACACCATCTTCGCCACCTTCGAAGCCGCCCGCCAGTGCTGAGGCCTTCCATCCGGCAGCGCGCAGCACAGCGACGGCTTCTTCGCTGACGTTGTGGCCATAAACGCAGTACACAACAACCTCGCGCGGCGGCTGCGACGCGGCAAATGCTGCCAGGTTTTCCGGCTTGCAACGCAGCGCGCCTGCCAACATCAGCGGACTCGCAAAAAATTTGCCTTCGCGTCGCACATCGAGCAGCAGCGGCGCATCGGCGTGGCCCCTGCGCGCAGCGAGCACGTCAGGAGAAATAAAAAACGCGGGATGGTTTAAGGTGTCCACGGAAAACTCCAAGTCAGTTGCCAGCGCTTGGACGGGACACCGTCTGTTCTAGTGAAGAGTCGGGAGGCTGAAATCCCGATGAACAAATACTAGCACCGGCAACGGTCGTCGCGCAATACTCGGCTCAGCGGCGCTGAAACTTGAACACCGCCCGGCTGGCGCGCGCGTTCGGCCACCAGCGAATTTCCTTGCCTTCCTGCAGACCAAACTGATCCAGAATCTGCAGCTTGTTTTTTAGCGCGAGGGCTTCAAAATCTTGCAGCGTGCCGACGCGGATGTTGGGCGTGTCATACCACTCGTAGGGCAGCACTTTGGTCACGGGCATGCGGCCGCACAGCACGGCCAGGCGGTTCGGCCAGTGTCCGAAGTTGGGAAACGCCACGATGCCGATGCGGCCGACTCTGGCGGTTTCACGCAGCATGATTTCGGCATTGCGCAGATGCTGCAAGGTGTCGATCTGCAGCACCACATCGAAGGAGTTGTCGCCGAAAAGCGCCAGACCCTCTTCGAGGTTGAGCTGAATCACATTGACGCCGCGCGCGACGCAGGCCTGCACATTGGCGTCATTGATTTCGACGCCGTAACCGGAGCAGCCGCGCTCCCGAATCAGGTGCCCCAGCAGCTCGCCGGTACCGCAGCCGAGGTCAAGCACGCGCGCGCCCTGCGGCACCAGGCGGGCGATGGACAGCAGATCGGGCAGCGCGGTCAAGCGGCTACCATGCTCTGAAAATAGGAGCGCACTACGCCTATATAACGGGGGTCATTGAGCAAAAAGGCATCATGTCCATGCGGTGCGTCGATTTCGGCGTAGCTGACGTCACGCTGGTTGTCGAGCAGCGCCTTGACGATTTCGCGGCTGCGCGCGGGGGCAAAGCGCCAGTCGGTGGTGAAGCTGATCAACAGGAATTTGGCAGTGGCTTTGGCGAGCGCCTGCGTCAGGTCGCCGCCAAAAATGCGCGCCGGGTCAAAGTAGTCGAGTGCGCGGGTGATCAGCAAATAGGTATTGGCATCGAAGTACTCGCTGAACTTGTCGCCTTGATAACGCAGGTAGCTTTCGATTTGAAACTCGACTTCCTGCGTGGAATATTTGAAGGGCAGAGCCAGATGCGTGGAGACTGCCTCTCCACCAGCCGGGGCCGCGGGACTGGCTTTGCCAGACCGCAGGCGCAGCGCCCCCCCGGGGGGCAGCGTAGTACGCGAAGCGACAAGCGTGGGGGCCTGTTGCCTGCCGAACTTCTCGTTCATCACGTCATCGCTCAAATACTTGATGTGCCCGATCATGCGGGCGATGCGCAGGCCGCGTTGCGGCAGCACGCCGAGGCGGCTGTAGTTGCCGCCGTTGAAGTCCGGGTCGGTGGCTATGGCGCGGCGCGCGACTTCGTTGAAGGCGATGTTTTCTGCGGTGAGGTTGGGCGCACTCGCCACGACGACAGCGTGGCGCACCCGCCCGGGGTACTGCAGCGTCCAGCTCAGCGCCTGCATGCCGCCCAGACTGCCGCCCATCACAGCGGCGAGCACGTCAATGCCGAGCACGTCAAGCAGCCGGGCCTGGGCGTGTACCCAGTCCTCGACCGTGACCACCGGAAAATCAGCGCCGTAAATCTTGCCTGTGTCGGGGTTGATTTGCATCGGCCCGGTGGAGCCGAAGCACGAACCGAGGTTGTTGACGCCGATGACGAAAAACTGGTCGGTATCGACGGGCTTGGCGGGGCCGATCATGGTGTCCCACCAGCCTTCGGATCGGGGTATTGCTCGACCCGAATCGTCCAGATAAACGCCGGCCACATGGTGCGACGCATTCAGCGCGTGGCAAATCAACACAGCATTGGATTTGTCGGCGTTGAGGCTGCCGTAAGTTTCGTAACTCAGGTCATAAGCGCGAATGGTCGCCCCGCTTTGCAGCGGCAAAGCCTCTACAAAATGCATGGTCAGCGGTGTGGCAACAAGGGTCAGAAAATCACCTGCAGAAAAACAAAAACCCGGCAGCGCCAAAGCGTTTCCGGGTTCAGGAAATCCGTATTTAGCGGTACTTTTTAAGCGCCCGCAAGCTGGGCAAATCGGCGCCTGGAAAGTATAGCAAGGCCGAACGACGCCTTGGGGCCGTCAAGGCGTGACGATAAAAGCCAGCAGACCCAGTGCAGAAATTTGAGGGATCAGCTACTTCTCAACGACAGGTTGATTGGAAAGTGCCTGCAACCAGCGCGATTGTTTGGGTGATTGCAATACGCACTTTTGTGGCGCGGTTATTGCTTGTATTTGGTGCGTTTCTGGGAACAACAAAAAAACGCACCAAATTAACACCATTTATCGAAAAGAGACACTCATGGAAGCACTAAAACAGGGCTCAGACGCTCTGTTCATTTTGTTGGGCGGCATCATGGTGCTGGCGATGCACGCGGGTTTCGCGTTTCTTGAACTGGGAACGGTTCGGAAAAAGAACCAGGTTAATGCCTTGGTCAAAATTCTGGCCGACTTTTCGGTTTCCACCGTGGTCTATTTCGTCGTGGGTTACGGCGTGGCCTATGGCACCAGCTTTTTTGTTGGCGCCGAGACGCTGGCCGCTAAAAATGGCTATGAGCTGGTCAAATTCTTTTTCCTGTTGACTTTTGCCGCCGCCATACCGGCCATCATTTCAGGCGGAATCGCCGAACGTGCGCGTTTCTACCCGCAGCTGTTGGCAACCGCCGTCATCGTTGGCTTTATCTATCCGTTTTTTGAAGGCATCGTGTGGAATCAGCACTTTGGCGTGCAAGCCTGGATCAAGGCGTTGACCGGGGAGGAGTTTCATGACTTCGCTGGCTCCGTTGTGGTTCACGCCGTTGGCGGCTGGCTGGCGCTGCCTGCGGTCATCCTTCTGGGCGCGCGCAGCAACCGCTACAGGAAAGATGGCGCGGTGTCGGCCCATCCGCCATCGAACATTCCATTTCTGGCGCTGGGCGCGTGGATTCTGACGGTCGGGTGGTTCGGCTTTAACGTGATGAGCGCACAGACCAGCGACAAGATTTCGGGGCTGGTCGCCGACAATTCGCTGATGGCCATGGTTGGCGGCACGCTGGCGGCACTGGTCGTTGGTAAAAACGACCCCGGCTTCCTGCACAACGGGCCGCTGGCCGGGCTGGTGGCGGTTTGCGCCGGCTCGGACCTGATGCACCCGCTGGGCGCGCTGGTGGTGGGCGGCGTGGCGGGCGGCGTGTTTGTCGTGATGTTCACGCTGACGCAAAACAAATGGAAGATCGACGACGTACTCGGCGTCTGGCCTTTGCATGGTCTGTGCGGGTTGTGGGGCGGCGTGGCTGCGGGTATTTTTGGCAGCAAGGCGCTGGGTGGCCTGGGCGGCGTGAGCTTTTCAGCGCAGCTGATCGGCAGCGCGATGGGCGTGGCATGGGCTCTGCTGGCAGGCTTTGCACTGTACGGCGTGCTCAAGGCCACGATGGGCTTGCGCTTGAGTCAGGAAGAAGAATACGAGGGGGCGGACCTGTCGATTCACCGCATTGGTGCCACGCCGGAGCGGGAAGTCAACTGGTAGAGGGCGGCTGCGGGCGGGAGGCAGCCTGCATCAGCATTGCAGCGGCTATTAATTTAATAGCTGTTTGCGCACGTATTACTTGGGCTAGAGGCCTGTTTGACTAAAAATAAGCGTACCGCCGGAGTGCCAGCCAGCGGTCAAATGACCACAGCCCCAAACCGAAAATGACCAGCGCGGCCAGCAGCGAACCCCAGAACACGTGCTGCTGAAAGGCCGCCGGGGCAATTTCGCTGAGCGAGATCACGGCGACAGCGTTCACCACAAACAGCCCCAGCGCAGATAAGCGACCGCCAAGTCCGAGTACCAGCAACACCGGCAGCAACAACTCACCCGCCGTTCCAAGCGCGGCAGCGACCTGCGGCGACAGCAAGGGCACGTGGTATTCGTCGGTAAAAAGCGCGACGGTGGTTCCCAGTCGCGCAGCTTGGTCAGGCCCGACATGAAGAAGGCCTGTGCAAGGTACAGACGGGCCCGCCATGCGGCCAACGGCTGCAGCAAGTCGAGCCCGCCGGTCAGCGTGTCCCACAAGTCCAGGCTGCGCTGGATAAAGCCGGAGGGCTTGGTGGTCATGCGGATGCTCCGGTTTGGTTCTGGATGAAGTCGTCGTTATTGATGAGACCTGCACCTGTCACCAGGCTGGTTTTAAACGCGTGTGCCAGCCATTCGGGGAAGTCGAAGGCTGGCTGGCTGCCCTGTTCTTAGGCGCAACCGGCTTTTGACAAGGCGGCGTCAAGCGATTCACGCGCCAGCAAGGCTGCGAGAAACGCCTGTTCGGCCGCGCTGATGCACTTCAGCTGCGCCCGGAAGTCCTCGCGCCAAACCAGCACGTTTTCTCCCGTGCCGCGTGCCAATAGCGGCGCAGCGCGGGCCAGCGCTGGCTGTCGATCTGAAGCCGACAGGCGGTTCGCATCAATCAGGCTGACCACCGGGAAGGCGCTGGCCAACAGCCAGACGCCCGCGCTGAAGGCGAACGACGGCGTGGCCGGGGGTTCTGCCGACAAGCATGCAAACGAAGCCAGATCGGG
>JANPFZ010000378.1:0-2811 GCA_031423655.1 Polaromonas sp. | reverse complement strand
ACCGGCAGCGGCTCGTAGGTGTCGATGTCGAATTCGATCTCGGCCATCTGCACATCGAAGGGCAAGTCAAGCAGCACGGGACCGGGACGACCCGAGCGCATTAAATGGAAGGCCTGCTGGAAGGCACGCGGCAACTGGCCGGGTTCGCGCACGGTGTACGACCATTTGGTGACGGGCTTGGAAATCGATTCGATATCGACCGCCTGGAAGTCTTCCTTGTGCAGCTTGGCGCGCGGCGCCTGGCCGGTGATGCACAAAATCGGAATGCTGTCGGCGCTGGCTGAATACAGGCCGGTGATCATGTCGGTGCCGCCCGGGCCCGACGTACCAATGCAAACGCCGATATTGCCGGCGGCCGCACGCGTGTAACCCTCGGCCATGTGCGACGCACCTTCGACGTGGCGCGCGAGGATGTGCGCAATCGACTGGCGCTCGCGCATCGCCGCATACAGCGGGTTGATGGCCGCGCCCGGCACACCAAAGGCTTGCGTGATGCCTTCTTTTTCCATCACCAGAACGGCGGCCAGAGCGGCCTTCATTTTTGCCATCGAAGTCTCCTTTGAAGTTGTGGGTCCAAGGATGCATGGTGCGCCGGAAAGGCTTAAAGCGGAAGTCCATGGCCGCGCATGACGCTTATTCCTGACGGGAATAAATGGATGGACAGACCGACGAGGTCATGATTTACTGGCTTGTATGGACCGTCTGCAAGCCATCGAGCTTTTTATTCGTGTCGTTGACCTTGGCTCGTTTTCCAAGGCGGCGTCCGACGTGGGTATCGGCCAGCCCTCGGCGACCAAACTTGTGGCGCAGCTTGAAAAGCAGTTGGGCTCGCGCCTGCTGCACCGCTCCACCCACGGTGTGATGCCGACCGAAATCGGCGCGCTGTATTACGAAAAATGCAAGCTGATCGCGCACCATGTCGAGGAAGCCGACAGCGTGGCCGCGCTGATGCAGTCGGCTGTGGTCGGTGGCCTGCGC
The DNA here is from genome assembly GCA_031423655.1 of Polaromonas sp. Classification (GTDB taxonomy): domain Bacteria; phylum Pseudomonadota; class Gammaproteobacteria; order Burkholderiales; family Burkholderiaceae_C; genus Polaromonas. Next base: position 1,833 of record JANPFZ010000378.1, on the reverse strand, counting down.
ATCAGCACCTCGGTGGCTTTCGGGCGGCGCGTGCTGTCGCCGCTGGTGATGCGCTTCATGCAGATGCATCCGCAGCTGCAGGTCGAACTTAATTTCGAAGACCGGTATGTGAATCTGGTCGAGCAGGGCATCGACGTGGCGATCCGCATGGGGCCGCTGGCTGATTCGTCGCTGGGCGCGCGTTACCTTGGCATGAATCCGTGGGTGCTGGTGGCCGCCAGCGGCTACCTCGACCGGCGCAGCACACCGCCAGACCCTGCCAGTCTGGCCAGCCACGACGCGCTGATCTACAGCACGGTGCAGGGCGATGCGCGCTGGCATTTCACCGGCGCAGAAGGCCACGCGGTGTCCATTCCTGTGAAGGGGCCGCTGCGGTCCAACAACCTGTCGGCGCTGCTGGTGGCCGCACGAGCTGGCATGGGCGTGGCGGCGCTACCTGCCTACGTGGCGCACGAATCACTGCGCACGGGCGCGCTGCTGCCGCTGCTGACGGGCTGGACGCTGCCCGCGCAGGAGATTCACGCGGTGTACCCGTCGCCGCGTCTGGTGCCGGCCAAGGTGCATGATTTTGTCGGCTGGCTGCAAGGGCAGTTTGGCGCGTCGTGGTGGGGTGACGCGAAGCCGCATTGAGGAAGATGTCGGGTTACGCCTTTGGCCAACCCGACCTACGCGGCTTGCGGGAAAAATCAGCCTGCAGCCTAAGCAATACCTGCGTAGATAGCTATTATTTTTTATAGCGATTGTTTGGGTTGTTCAACCGGCCGCCTGCATCACATGCCACAGCTTCGACGCCGACAGCGGCATCTGCAACTGGCTCGTCTGCGCGGCCATGCCGGCCCGGGCCAATGCGTCAGCCACCGCGTTCACCACCGTCGGCCCCGCGCCAATCGTGCCCAGCTCGCCGACGCCTTTCACGCCGAGCGGATTATTCAGGCACGGCGTGGACAAATCCATCTCGGTCTTGAACGGCGGTGTGTCGCCCGCACGCGGCGCGGCGTAGTCCATCAGGCTGCCGGTGAGCGGCTGGCCGGTGTCAGCGTCATAAATCAGATGCTCGCACAGCGCCTGGCCGATGCCCTGCACGGCGCCGCCGTCAAGCTGGCCGCGCACGATCATCGGGTTGACGACACGGCCGACGTCATTGACCGACGCATAGGCCACCACGGCAACGTGTCCGGTTTGCGGGTCAATTTCTACTTCGCTGATGTGGCAGCCGTTGGGCCACGACGGGCCGGCGACGGCGGTGACTGATTCGATGAAGATGCGCTGCTCGGGCTGCTTGCCCGCGAGCGTGAAGATATCGATACCGACATCGGTGCCTGACACCTTGAAGCGGCCATTGATGTATTCAATGTCATGCTCGGCCGCTTCCAGTTCTTTGGCCGCCAGCTGTTTGGCCGTGGCAATCGTACGCTCGGCGCCGACCTGCAAGGCCGAGCCACCTGTGAACAGCGAGCGCGAACCGGCGCTGCCAAAACCATCGCCCCGGTCGGTGTCGCCCATCACCACGCGGATTTTTTCCATCGGCACGCCAAACGCATCCACCATCAATTGCGCCAGCGAGGTCTGAATGCCCTGACCCATGCCGTTGACGGCGGTGAAGATTTCAATGATGCCGTCGTCCCTGTCTGATCCCCTGATTTCAAGGGTGACCCGCTCTTCCAGCGCATTGCCGCCAGTCCATTCCAGAAACGTCGAAATACCCAGGCCGCGCAGCAGACCGCGTTGCTTTGATTCAGCCGCGCGAGCGGCAAAACCGCTCCAGTCGGCCAGCACCAGCGCCTTGTCCATGACCAACTCGAATTGCCCGCTGTCATAGGTCTGGCCCATCGG
>JANPFZ010000377.1:0-2217 GCA_031423655.1 Polaromonas sp. | reverse complement strand
GGGCCTTCCTGCGCGTCAATCAGCAGCACCACGCCGTCGACCATAGACAGCGCGCGTTCGACCTCACCGCCGAAGTCGGCGTGGCCGGGTGTGTCGACGATATTGATGTGCGTTCCCTCCCAGGTGACCGCACAGTTTTTGGCCAGAATCGTGATGCCGCGTTCTTTTTCGATGGCGTTGTTGTCCATCACGGTGTCAACGACTTTTTCGTGGTCGGCGAAAGTGCCGGACTGGCGGAGCAACTGGTCGACCATAGTGGTTTTGCCGTGGTCGACGTGGGCGATGATGGCGATATTGCGAATTTGTTTATGGCTCATTGTGTGGGCTTTCTGGAGGCTGGGAAACGGATATGAATACGGATGGGTGTTTGCAATCAATGCACTGGGGAACCGAGTGCGGCCGGCGCGAAATCGGGTGAATGTTTCTGGCTGTTCTGATTTTTCTGGCTGGCGTGAAGGATTTCCTGGATTTCAATCGGACTTAACAAACGCTGCGGAATCAGCTCATCAGCAGTGATGTGAGCCGAGCCGAGGAATGCAGGCGGATTGGTTGCAAAAACCTGCACCAGCGGTGCGTCAGCGCCCCACTGCCCCGGCTCGCCGCGGCGACGCAGGCCGCTCAAGAAGCGCCCTGCATTGTCGGAATCCAATATGACAGACGGGTAGGCGCTGACCAGGGACTGGGGCGGCAACAGCAAGGCCTCGCGTTCTGGTTCGGTCAAGGCCTCCAGCGCTGGCAGGGTCACGCACTGCGCTGCGACAAAGCCACCAGTCTCGAGGCGGCGCAAAGAGCCGAGGTGCGCGCCGCAGCCGATGGCCTCGCCGATGTCTTCGCCGAGTGTGCGGATGTAGGTGCCCTTGCTGCAACTCACTATCATTTTAATAGCTTCTTGCGCACGCTCTACCTGGGCTAAAGACAGATTTAGCTTGTAAATGGTGATGTTGCGTGCTTCCCGCTCAACATCCTGGCCCTTGCGTGCGTATTCGTACAGCGCCTTGCCGTCTTTCTTCAGCGCGGAATACATCGGTGGAATCTGCGCCAAAGGGCCGGTGAACTGGCGTGTCAGGCTGGCCAGCAACTCGGGGGTGATTTCGGGTACGGGCCGGGTCTCAATCACCGCGCCCTCTGCGTCGGCAGTGCTGGTCTTCTGGCCGAGCACCAACGTGGCTTCGTAGGTTTTGTCGGCGTCGAGCTGAGTCTGGCTAAACTTGGTGGCCGCGCCAAAGCACAACGGCAACACGCCGGTCGCCAACGGATCCAGCGTACCGGTGTGGCCCGCCTTGTCGGCGCGAAGCAGCCACTTGGCTCTCTGCAAGGCCTGATTACTCGACAGGCCCAACGGCTTGTCGAGCAGCAGCACGCCGTGGACGGGACGTCGCTGGATCTTGCCCCCACGGTTGCTCACTTCGTGTAGCGCCCTGCCCCCCGAGGGGACCGCTGCGCCTGCGGTCTGGCGAAGCCAGTCCCGCGGCCCCTGTTGGTGAAGATGGTCACCACGGTCGTTCACTGCGGGTAATTCACTGCCCCCCGGCTCGTGAGAAAGCGAGTCAACCGCTGGTTCTTGACGTGCAACTACTGGCCCCTCCAAGGGGGCGTTCGCTCCCTGGGGCGGCCCTGCTGCGCTCATCTCTAAACTTCGCTGTCCGTGGCGCGGGAAGAAACCGCCTTGGCTATCAAGGCGTTCATGTCGGCTGCACGTTCGGTGGTGCGGTCAAAGTGGAAATGCAGCGTGGGCACCGTGTGCGTCATCAGCCGTTTGAACAGGCCATTGCGCAGAAAGCCGGCGGCCTGATTAAGTGCTTCTTCGCACTCTTTGGGGTCGCCTACCAGCACGCTGAAAAACACCTTGGCGTGGGCATAGTCGGGTGTGACTTCCACCGACTGCACCGTCACCATACCCACACGCGGATCTTTCAGCTCGCGCGCGATCAGCTCCGTCAGATCACGCTGGATCTGATCGGCGACGCGAAAACCGCGATTGGGTGTAGATGACTTTTTACGCATAAAGATTAAGAGAAAGGCTGATGGGAAAAGCAGGCAGCTTTATGGCGCTACCCGCCCTCGCCCGCGTCAAGCCTCCAGTGTCCTGGCCACTTCCCTGATTTCAAAGAACTCCAGCACGTCACCGACTTCGATGTCGTTGTAGTTCTTGATGTTCAAGCCGCACTCGAAGGTTTCCTTGACCTCTTTCGCATCGTCCTTGAAACGCTTGAGCGA
>JANPFZ010000376.1:0-5195 GCA_031423655.1 Polaromonas sp. | reverse complement strand
GCCGCAGCGCTGAATCCCCTGGTCAAGCTGCCGCGCAATCTGCGCCAGCTACTGGTGGCCATTGACGGCGAAACACCTGCCAGCGCCCATGCGGCGCGAATGGCCGGTCAGGGCAATATCCAGGTGTTGCTTGACACATTGCAGCTCTCCGGGCTCATTCGCCATGCCAGTCCGGCTGGGGAGCGGCTTGGCGATGCAGCAGCGGATTTTTTGGCTGTAGAACCTGTTGCGCGCACACAAGCCGGGCGCTCACCCGCTCCGCCATTAGCCGCTCCGCCGTTGCCCGCTTCGTTCTTGCCCGCGCCTGAAAGCGCACAGCCGCCGACCCGGTCAGGCGCCATTGCGCGCAGCCCAGCGTTTGTTCCGCAAACCGACTATGAAAGCACGCGGACGAGACACGAGCCCGAAGCCGTTTCAGCCCCCGAGCCCGATGGATTCGCCGAATTTGGCACCGAAACGGCACCGGCTGACCTGCGCCCGGCTGGGCCTGCGCACTACGCGCTTGGCAGCATCATTTCGTTGATGAGCGACTTTGTGACCGAGCACCTGCCTGACCGTGCGCTGGAAATTGTGCTGGCGCTGGAGAGCCTGACTTCGGTCAGTCAAGTCTCGTCCAGTCTGGACGACTACCGCGCGCTGATTGCCCCAATGGGAGACGCCGCCCAACGCCACCTGGCAGAGCTCCAGCACTTGCTGCAATCAGACTGAAGCCGTTTGTTTTTTAACTTTCAAAGGACCTCTCCATGTTGATTCGTCTTGTGTATGCCAGCACCGCCCAAAGTGGCGTGGACCTCAACGAATTCAAACGCATTTTGTTGCAGGCCCAGGCCAACAACCACCGGCGCGACCTGACCGGCATGCTGGCTTTCAACAGCAAGATATTTCTGCAGGCGCTAGAAGGTTCACGCGACCAGATCAATGACCTGTATGCCAGATTGATGCGGGACCCGCGCCACAAAACGGTCACGCTGCTGGGCTACAAGGAAATCGAAGAGCGCCACTGGGCCAATTGGTCGATGGGATTTGCCGCGCCCAATACCGACAACCGGGCGCTGTTTTTGAAGTACTCGCAGCAAAGTGTGTTCAACCCTTACACCATGAAGGCCGACGCCGTCGAAAAGATGTTGATGGAGATTGCCAGCACCGACATTGCGCTGACTGCACCAGCAGCCGCTGCAGAGGCACCCGCCGAGGACCGCCCTTCTCAGTCTGCGCCTTTGACAGCCGTCAGTCCGCTGCCGCGCGCCCCTTCATTTGTGCCTTCGGTTGCGCCCGCGGCCGCTGTTGCAGCGCCAGCCCTTGCATCCGCGGCCGCGCCTGTCTCAGCAGCGGCACCGGCAACACCGATTTGGCGATCCGCGTCAGAAGCCAAGGCCGACAGGCCCGTGGTTGCCAGGCCGGAGGAAGCACCGGCCGGAAGCGGTCTTTTCGCCCGCTTTCTCAACAAGTAATTTTTGACAAGGACCACCGGCTGTGGCGCACATACGTCCCACCCGGTGCAGCGCATGGAAGCTTTGGCGACAGTTGTTTTTGAACGCACCCTCAGGGGCGCGGAAAGAATTAATTCAAGCATCGACACACTGCCGCGGGCGTTGCGCAGCGTGTTGCTGGCGGTCGATGGCTGCTCCAGCGTGGCAGGCTACGAGCCCTTGTTGTCGGCCCTGATGCCACTCGCCGAAAAGTTCGCCGCCCTTGAGCAATTGGGGCTGCTACGGCGAAAAGGCAGCATCACCGACAGTCTGGTTGTGTTGACAAGTCCTGCGCCTGGGGTCGCCGTAGTGAGCCTGCCGCGCGCGATGTTAACGGAAACTGTGCCAGATTTCGAGCTCGAATTGTGCGCCCTGTCCCGCCAGATGGGCCTGGTTCCAGACAACGCGGTCCGCGTCGCCATTCAGAGCACATCGCCGGGCCTTCTGAACGACATGGAGCCGCTGGTAGATGCGGCCAGTAGCGCAGCATCAACACCTGCAATGGCCGAATCCCCGGAACTGCCTGCTGTTGCCAGCGCTACTGCCACGCTGAAAGAACTGTTGGCCGAAATGGAGGCGTTTTTGTCCCAAGCCATTGGCCTTGACGGCCTTCCGGTGGCCATTATGGTCGCGCAGATCAGCTCGATCAAGCAGCTGCGCCTGGCTCTGCCTTCTTACATCGAACTGATGCGCTCATACGGCTTGGGCGCGCAGACCGAGGCGCATATCAGCAGCCTCGAATCGCAACTGGCCCGCTGCAGATAACGGCTGCACTCAAGCGCCGCTGAAGCGCAGGGCAGGCCGCTTTAAAAACCTCTGGATTGCAGCGTTTCGCGCAGGTTGGCGGCTTTGGTTTCGTCGAACGCGCCTTCGACCCGCGCCAGCACTTCACCCTGGCGGTTCAGCACCACCACCACCGCCTGGTCAACACCGCTCAGGCCGGCCGAGCGGACGAAACTCTTGCGGTCAACAAACACTGGCAACAGGTTGGCGCGTTCGTCTTCGGCGTTGTAGCGCCCAAGCAGCCGGTTTTTTATTTCATCGCGGCCTTCGGGCGTGCCCGGGTCGTTGATGATCGGCATGCGAATCCATTTGATGGACGGGTCGTTCTTCAGGTTCAGCCCTTCAACCCAGCTGTCGGCATGCTCTTTTTGCGTGCGTTTGAAGGTGAGCAATGCCAGCGTGCGTTCGGCCGGCAGGTCGTCAGGCACCGTGATGGCGCGCCCGGCCAGCATGTGCGACATGAAGGCAGGCAGGTGACCCATCACGCTCAATTCAGTCGGTGACGCAAACGCCAGGGCCATGGCTAGCCCGGCTGCGGCCAGCCAGAGACAGATATTGCCGATTTTCGACGCGGTGTGCTTCATTGGCACGTTCTCCCAGGCGCCGGACCGCACCCGAGCGCAATGACTATTGCACTGGGCGACCCGGCTTGCGGTTGCACCATACAAGAAACGGGCCAGCGAGTCCAACGAGGAATTGGAACAATCAGTGATTACTGCCAGGTAATGTTTTATTCCGCGTGTTTAAACAAAAGGCTGAATGTGGACTCGCTAGCCTGCCAATCGCATTCCTGTCTAAAATAATGGCATGCTGAGCCCAGACCACCGCCCCCTCCGCCCATCAACGACCACCCGTACAACCGGTGTGCTGGCCGCAACCGACGCGCCCAAAGGCCGGGCTGGCGCGGTCAAGGTGGCCCCCGTAAAAGTGTCTTTCAAGGCGCAGATGCTGGCAGTTCGCGAAGACGCCATCGTGCAGGCCGCGAGTCGGCTGCTGGCAGAAAAAGGCTTTGATCTGATGACGGTGGACCAGGTGGCGGCCGATGTCGGCATCGCCAAGGCCAGCCTGTACAAACACTTTTCCAGCAAGGAAGCGCTCGCTGCAGCCGCCATGGTGCGGGTGTTGGGCGTGGCCCTGAAATATCTGACAACCATGCCCGAAGGCCCGTCGCCGCTGGCGCAACTGAAAACCGTCGTGCGCTGGATGCTGCAAAGCCAGCTGGCCGGCGAAATGCCGTCGCTGCCGAGCCAGAACTCCAGCTTGCGCGCCGCGCTGCTGGACAACAAGGCTTATCTCGATGGCCTGATGGAGGTCAGCGAGCGCATCGGCAGCTGGATCGAGCAGGCCCAGAAAGACGGCAGCATCAGCGCAGCGCTGCCACCCGAGCTGGTGCTGTACACACTGTATGCACGCGCCTGCGACCCGGTGCCGGAGTTTTTGAGGGCCAGCGGCAGCCACAGCCACGAGCAGATCATCGAACTTGTGGTGACAACCTGTTTTGAAGGTCTGAATACGCGCTAGCCCGCGTAAAACGTTCTCAAGCAGCTCCTGAATTCATAGCGATAAGCGGCTAGACCGTGATCAGCAGATCGCCCCGAAACGCGGCCTGCTCACCCTTTCCCGCATAGCCCAGCGGATTGGCCACCACGCGGCAGCCATTTTTCACGTAGTCGGCCGGGCAGTGCAGATGGCCGTGCAGCCACAGCCGGGCTGAGCCGAGCAGCTCGTCCAGGCCATTGCAAAACCCAGCCGTCCCGGCATTCAAGCCATAGCGCGGATCGGCGCTTAGAAGGCTGGGCGCAAAGTGAGTCACCACTACGGTAAGACCGTCGAAGGGTGCTGCCAATGCCGATCGCAGCCAATTCTGGCTTTTCACGCCTTCTTCACGTACCGCGTCGGCCAGCATCGGCTGGCCCTGCCGGAAGGCGTGGTTTTTCTTCAGGTAGAAATTGGCGGCGCGAAAAGCCTTCTCGCGCGCCTGCAGCTGCTGGGTCAGCTTGCTGTCGGCGGCCTGCGAATTCACCTGCGGGTTGATCTGCGGGTTGAGGTCCGCCAATGCATCGAAATCGGTCCACAGTGTGCAGCCGATGAAGCGCACGCCCGCCAAAACAACGGTCTCCCGCTCCAGCCAGGTGATGCCCAGCCGCTCGCAGGTTTCGCGCAGGCGGAAGTGCGCCTCGTCAAAGTCGAGGCCATCGTATTCATGGTTTCCCGGCAGAAAGAACACCGGCACCGGCCATCCCGCGCCGCCCCCAGCCACCGGAAGCGGTGAAAACCGGCCCAGGCCAAAGTCGGGAATGTTCAATGTGGTGAGTTTCGAACCCGGCTGGTAAGAGCCGATGTCACCGGCCAAAACCAGGGCATCAGCTCCCGGCGTGGGCGTGGCGGTGAAGTGTGGGTTCGACTCCAGGTGCAGGTCAGAAAGGAGCTGAAGTTTCACCGCGCCGATTGTGCTTGAAACCGCTGTCTGCACCGATGTTGATGGTCATTCAGGCCTGCAGGCCTCGCAAATACTGTCCGGACAGATATAAATAACATAGCACTACGCGCTGCTGAATGGGCGCGTTCAAAGCCAGCCGTGCCGGGAAAGGCATGGCCGGTCATCAGCGCGTGGCGCCTGGCCTTCAAAACAGACGCCGAGGACAGGCTGAACCAGCAGGGCAATCTGGCAAGCGGTATCGCAACGGTACTCGGACAGCCGCTTCAACCTTGGGCAAGTCAAGCGCGGGTGCGGCTGATCTAGTCCTTGGGCAATACAAACATCCGGCAACAAAAAATATTAAAGTAATACATATAGATACGTTTGTTACTTTATAACATATATGTATCTATCAGTTTTTTAGTTTTACAACCTTAACGACATGAAAATTAAATATGTGTTGTTTTTATAAGTAATTTACTGAGAGTGTTTGCTCACTTGTTTTGTGAATCTTAACAAATGGG
>JANPFZ010000375.1:0-3109 GCA_031423655.1 Polaromonas sp. | reverse complement strand
TTCCTTGTCCAGATCGGCCAGTAGCTCGTGGGCTATTTTTGACAGCCGGATTTCCGTATACCGCATAGCCGCCGCGTTGTCACCGTCTACTGAGCCGAAATTTCCCTGACCGTCAACTAGTAGATGCCGCAATGAGAAGTCCTGCGCCATCCGAACAATGGTGTCATAGACCGACTGGTCACCGTGTGGGTGGTATTTACCGATGACGTCGCCGACGATACGCGCCGACTTTTTATAGGGCCGATTCCAGTCGTTGTTCAGTTCGTGCATGGCAAACAGCACACGCCTGTGTACCGGCTTCAGACCGTCCCGCGCGTCTGGCAGGGCGCGACCAACGATCACGCTCATCGCGTAATCCAAGTAGCTTCGTCGCATTTCCTCTTCAAGACTGATGGGCAGGGTTTCTTTGGCGAACTGGGTCATGCGGAGCCTGGTGAAATTTAAAAATAGCTGGTCGACAGCAGTGATTTTAAGGCTTGAACTTGGCTGATGGCCGTGTTGTGACACAACAACGAATTTAAAAGAATGTGAGCTGTGTGTCAGACGAAACCGCATGCGCGCTTGATGAACAGAACAGCTGTGGCACAATTCCTGTAACGCTTTGAGTGATGGTCACTCACGGCGTGTAAATTACTAATCGCAGCAAGTCTGCGGCTTTTCTCTAGAGGAGAACCATGAAGAAACTCAACACAGTGGCAATGTTGTTTGCAGCTGCCGCGATGTCATCCGCAGCTGGCAACGTGCTCGCAATGGCCCACACAGGCATGCCTGCCAAGCCAACGGCTGCCAACGGCGGCAACCAGATCGACAACTGGCAAAACGGCACCGGCGAGCACATCTGGAAAAACGGTACTAACGAACTGTGCTGGCGCGATGCCTTCTGGACGCCAGCTACCGCTGCCGTCGGTTGCGACGGCGCCCTGGTTCCTCCTCCTCCTCCTCCTCCTCCTGCTCCAGCGCCAGCTCCGGTTGCCACGCCGGCTCCGGCACCTGCTCCTGCGCCTGCGCCTCCAGCTCCTCCTGCAGCCACGAAGGTTACGTACGCTGCCGATGCCTTCTTTGACTTTAACAAGTCAGTCATCAAGCCAGAAGGCAAAGCCAAGCTTGACGATCTGGTTGGCAAGATCAAGGACATCAACCTGGAAGTCATCATTGCTGTGGGTCACACTGACTCCGTCGGCAGCGATGCTTACAACCAGAAGCTGTCGATCCGCCGCTCTGAAGCTGTGAAAGCGTATCTCGTGTCCAAAGGCATTGAGAAAAACCGCGTTTACACCGAAGGCAAGGGTGAAAAGCAACCCGTTGCCGATAACAAAACCTCCGAAGGCCGGGCAAAGAACCGTCGCGTTGAGATAGAAGTGGTTGGCACGCGCGCCAACAAGTAGTCTTTACTGAGTCCTTGAAAACCGCGCTACGGCGCGGTTTTTTTATGCCTGACTGATAATCAATGCATGTCCACCACCAATAACTTCGATCCTGCCGAACTGGCCAAATTCTCCGATCTGGCGCATCGCTGGTGGGATAAGGAAAGTGACTTTCGCCCTTTGCATCAGATCAATCCGCTTCGCCTGGATTGGATCGATGCACTGGTGCCGCTCAGGGGCAAGCGAGTGCTTGATGTGGGCTGCGGAGGCGGCATATTGGCCGACTCCATGGCCCGTCGAGGTGCCGACGTTCTTGGAATCGATTTGGCTACAAAAGCGCTTAAAGTGGCCCAACTTCATGCGCTGGAGGCTGAAACCAAAGGTGTAAGTTATCGCGAAATCAGTGCTGAAGCTTTGGCAGCAGAGCAGCCCGGCAGTTTTGATGTGGTCACGTGCATGGAAATGCTCGAACACGTGCCCGATCCATCCCTTATAGTCAAAGCCTGCGCTGAGCTTGTCAAGCGCGGCGGCTATGTGTTTTTTTCCACCATCAACCGAAACGCAAAATCATTCCTGTTTGCCATTGTTGGTGCGGAATACCTGCTAAATTTGCTGCCCCGAGGGACGCACGAGTATGGAAAGCTGATTAAACCAAGCGAATTAGCCAGCTACTGCCGCGCTTCTGAGCTGGAAGTGCAGCAAACCAAAGGCATGGAATACAACCCGCTGACTCGTCGCTATTGGCTGAGCGAAAACACCAGCGTTAATTTCATGCAGGTCAGCCGGAGGCTCTAATTTTGTTTCAGGAATCTGCTAATGTTCAACAATATTGATGCCGTCCTGTTTGATCTGGATGGCACTCTGATCGACAGTGCTCCAGACTTGGGCGCTGCAGCCGATCAGATGCGCGTTAAGCGCGGTCTGGCCTCGCTCCCGCTGAGGGACTACCGCCCGATGGCCGGCGCTGGCGCGCGCGGGATGATTGGTGTGGCTTTTGGCCACGTCCCAGATGACGACAATTTTGAGGCGTTGAAAGAGGAGTTTCTCCGTATTTATGAATCAAGGCTCACCGTTCTGACCTATGCTTTCGATGGCGTCGCCGAACTTATCGCCGGCATTGCGGTTCGGGGTTTGAAATGGGGCGTTGTCACAAACAAATCAGCCCGCTTTACTTTGCCGTTAACGAAAGCCATGCCGCTTTTCAGCACCGCACAGACAATTGTCAGCGGTGACACCACGCCCCACGCTAAACCCCATCCAGCTCCGCTGCTGGAGGCTGCACGTCAGCTGGGTGTGTCACCCGATCGCTGCCTGTATGTGGGTGATGACGAGCGTGACATCGTGGCTGGACGCGCGGCTGGCATGCCCACAGTCGCTGCGGCCTATGGTTATCTGGGTGCCAGTGCAGACACTGTCGCCTGGAAAGCCGACGCGACGATTACCTCACCCGGTCTTCTCTTGAATTTCCTGCGGATGGCTTAAACTAGCAAGCTTGGGGCTGCATTGGTTTCGACGTGGGTTCGGACGCGGTGTGGTGCATGTCGAGCTTGAGTAGCGCTCGTAAAAATCGACTCAAAAAACTAACTGCAAACGACGAACGTTTCGCACTCGCTGCTTAATTGCCAGTGAGCTTTACAACAGCAGGCCGGTGGGCTGGGCAAGGGGTTTTTAACGCAAGTTAAGGGCTCCCGGCTGTAGAGATAATTTTATCGGCTGGCTCCGGGCTGGGTACCTTAACCCGGGGC
>JANPFZ010000374.1:0-4674 GCA_031423655.1 Polaromonas sp. | reverse complement strand
CGCCGCGCTGCCGCAGGCCACGCTGGTCACCGTCGATGAAGACTATGCCGGTCAGCGGCTCGACAATTTTCTGATCAGGCAGCTCAAGGGCGTTCCCAAAACCCACGTTTACCGCATCATTCGCAGTGGCGAAGTTCGGGTGAACAAGGGCAGGGCGCAGGCCGAGACGCGTGTGGAACCCGGTGACATCGTGCGTCTGCCGCCGGTGCGCACGTCCGAACGCGCCGACCAGAAAGCGCTGGCGATGGCGCAAGAAGTGGCACGCCACGGTGCCAGTTCCACTGTGGGTGGCTATGCGCCGCCGGCCGAGTTCCCGATTCTTTTTGAAGACGATTTTTTGCTGGCCATCGACAAACCGGCTGGTGTGGCCGTGCATGGCGGCAGCGGCGTCAGTTTTGGCGTTATCGAGCAACTGCGCATGGCCCGGCCGCAGGCCGACTTTCTCGAACTGGTACACCGGCTGGACCGCGAAACCAGCGGCGTGCTGCTGATTGCCAAGCGCCGCATGGCGCTCAAGTTGTTGCAGGAGCAGTTCCGTGAACGCGAAACCGACAAGGTGTATCTGGCGCTGGTCAGCGGCGCCTGGGCGGCGAATCAGCGGGTAATTGACAAGGCGCTGCACAAATATTTGATCGTCGGTAAGGAAGGCACCTACGGCGCGGGCGAGCGACGCGTGAAGGTCGTGGCCAATGACCATCCGGACGGCATGCGTTCGGTCACGCTGGTCAAGGTGAAGGCGGCGATTGCGCCCAGCCCGGCGGCGCCTGGCACGCCGTTCACGCTGCTGGAAGTCACTATCAAGACCGGCCGCACGCACCAGATCCGCGTTCATCTGGCCGGTGAGGGGCACCCGATTGCGGGCGACGACAAATACGGTGACTTCGAGTTGAACCGGGCGCTGCAAAAATCGGTGGACGGCGGCCCGGCGCTCAAACGCATGTTTTTGCATGCGTGGACTTTGAAGTTCAGCCACCCGAAGACCCGCAAGGCGATTGCGCTCGAAGCCGCCTTACCGCCCGAGTTGCAGCAATTTTTGCCAGCGCGTAGCGAATAAGCACGGCTAGTCGCTGTGTGATGGCGCGGCGACAATACCCTCATGAACAAGCCCGGAAAACCTCGAAATTTTGACCTGATTGCCTTCGACTGGGACGGCACGCTTTTCGACTCGACCAAGATCATCGTGCGCTGCATCCAGGCCGCCGTGGTGGATGTGGGCGGCAAGCTCCCCAGCGACGAAGCCGCAGGCTACGTCATCGGCCTGGGCCTGATGCAGGCATTGGCGCATGCGGCCCCTGACGTGCCGGCAGAAAAGTATCCCGAACTTGGCGCACGCTACCGCCACCACTACGGGTTGCACGCTGATGACCTGGCGCTTTTCGACGGTGTATTGCCGCTGCTTGATGCGTTGAAAAAACGCGGACATTTGCTAGCGGTGGCAACCGGAAAATCGCGCTACGGCCTGGACGAGGCGTTAAAAAATGTCGAGCTTCAAGGGGTGTTCGACGGCTCGCGCACGGCCGACGAGACCGCCGGCAAGCCCGACCCGCTGATGCTGCATCAGCTGATGGCCCAGTTCGGCGTGCCGCCCGAACGCGTACTGATGATCGGCGACACCACGCATGACCTGCAGATGGCGCTGAATGCGGCCTGCCCCAGCGTGGGCGTGAGCTATGGCGCGCACGAACCGGAATCGTTTGTAACGCTGCGCCCGCTTCATGTGGCCCATTCAGTGCAGGGCTTGCACGACTGGCTGCTGCCTAATGGGTAGGTCCCCACGCTTGTCACAACGCGCCCTGCGCTGCCCCCCGAGGGGGCCGCTGCGCCTGCGGCCCGGCCCTTCGACAAGCTCAGGACAGGCCAAGGCCGGTTCCGCGGCCCCTGCTGATGAAGAGGGAACTTCCGCCTTTGTCGCCGCGTTCTGAGTTGGATAGGTTTTGCAATGAACGATTTGCTACCCCTTTGCAGCGACCGCGATCTGACCGAAGGGGGTCAGGCGGTGCCTTTTGACGTCAACTACGCCGGCCAGACCTGCCGGGCTTTCGCCGTCCGGTTCAAGGGTCAGCCGCAGGCCTACCTGAACCGCTGCAGCCACGTAGCGATGGAACTCGACTGGCAGCCCAACCAGGTGTTCGACGAAAGCGGCCAATGGCTACTGTGCGCCAGCCACGGCGCGGCCTATCGGCCCGACACCGGCCAGTGCGCCGGCGGGCCGTGTCGCGGCGGGCTGGTCAAGATCGGGCTGCTGGAGAGCGGTGGCATCGTGTACTGGCAATCTGCATACAACCTCAAACCAGTGGAGTTTTAGGACTTCTCTAACTTCTCTAAACTACCAACCATGAACGATTCAAACCGCCCCGGCATTCCAGACCCGTCCCCGGGCTCACCGAGTGAACCAGAATTTGAGCCAAATCGGCCTCCAGCCCAACAAGAACTTGCGCAAGAGGCTCCTGAATTGATAGCAAGTACAGCGGCCGCACGAAGCGCACCGGCAACGCCTGGCTGGGAGCGCGCCACGCTGGAAAAGCTGGTGTTTGCATCCCTGAACGAGCAGAAGGCCTCGCGTCGCTGGAAGACCTTTGTGCGTCTGGCGTGGCTGGTGTTTTTCATTGCACTGGTGTGGCTGGCCTTGCATCGCGGCACACCGACCCGTGATGCGACGGTTCCCCACACCGCCGTGGTCGAAATCAAGGGCGAGATTGCCGATGGCGCCGACGCCAGTGCCGAGTTTGTCAATGCGGCGCTGAAGGCCGCGTTCGAAGACGAAGGCGCAAAGGCGGTCGTGCTGCTGATCAACTCGCCCGGTGGCAGCCCGGTGCAGGCCGGCATGATGAACGACGAAATTTTGCGACTCAAGGCTAAACACAAGAAGCCGGTGTACGCGGTGGTGGGTGAAACCTGCGCTTCGGCGGCGTATTACATTGCCGTGTCGGCCGACAAGATTTATGTCGACAAGGCAAGCATCGTCGGCAGCATCGGTGTGTTGATGGACGGCTTCGGCTTTACCGGCCTGATGGACAAACTGGGCGTCGAACGCCGCCTGCTGACTGCGGGCGACAACAAGGGCTTTCTCGACCCGTTCAGCGCCCAGAGCGACAAGCAGCGCGCGTTTGCGCAAACCATGCTGAACCAGATTCACCAGCAGTTCATCACGGTGGTTAAAAACGGGCGCGGGCAGCGACTGAAAGAAACTCCGGACATGTTCAGCGGCCTGTTCTGGAGCGGCCAGCAAGCCGTGGAACTCGGTCTGGCTGACCAGCTGGGCAACTTGGACTATGTGGCCCGCGAGGTCGTCAAGACCGAAGAGATCATCGACTACACGCGCCGCGATAACGTGGCGGAACGGCTGGCGAAGAAGTTCGGTGCGTCTATGGGCGAGGGTGCGATGAAGGCGTTCAAGGCGATCCCTGCGCTTCGTTGACTCTGGGCGCAAAAACCTTTTACCGCAGAGGCGCAGAGAACGCAGAGAACGCAGAGAACGCAGAGATTCGCAGAGATTAGATAAATTCCAAATACCTTTGCGGCCCTCTGCGTTCTCTGCGGTGAATGCCGCCGTATTTTTATCGCCCGATGCAGAAAACCGTCGGCAAATCCAGCGGTGCAATGGGTTTGTTTCTCTTCCAGTGACTCACCTGCGCGCTGAGATTCCATGCGGCATCAAGCGTCAGGCCGCAGCTCAGCGCCAACCGGGTGTTGCCCTGTAGCGTTTGCAGCAGCGCCTGCAGCAAGGCGGCGTTGCGGTAAGGTGTTTCGATAAAAACCTGGGTCTGGCCGGTTTTCAGCGCCAGCGACTCCAGTTCGCGGATGCGCTGGGCGCGTCCGGCCGGGTCTTGCGGCAGGTAGCCGACAAACGCAAAACTTTGCCCGTTGAGTCCGCTGGCCGCAAGCGCCAGCATCAGCGACATCGGTCCCGTCAGCGGCAGCACCTGCAGGCCCAGGTCGTGCGCCGCACGCACCACGGACGAACCCGGGTCGGCAATCGCGGGCATGCCGGCTTCGCTGACCAGGCCGATGTCCTTGCCCTGCAACGCTGCAGCTAGCAGCGGCCGGGCATCGAAGTTGCCGGTGTGATCGCCTTTCTTGTGAACCTCTCGCGGCAGCTCCTGAATTTGTAGCGCCTGAAGCTGATGCTTTAGGGGCTGCAGCTCGCCAACACGTTTCAAATAGGCGCGGGTGCTTTTGGCGTTTTCGCAGATCCAGTGCTGCAATTGGGCCGCCACTTCAATCGTCGCCAGCGGCATCACATCCTGAAGCGGCGCCAGAGGGTCGCAACCGAAATCAAGCGGCGCGGGAACCAGGTACAGCCTGCCTTTGGTGGTCGTGCTCATGCGGTCGCTGCGCCAGATAGCAGCGTGATGCCGGCGGCCCGAAGCAGGGCGCAGGTTCGAATCAGCGGCAAACCGATCAATGCCGTCGGGTCGTCGCTGTCTATCGATTCGAGCAGCGCAATGCCCAGGCCTTCGCTTTTCGCGCTGCCGGCGCAGTCGTAAGGCTGCTCGGCTAGCAGGTAGTTTTCGATGTCGTCGTCCGACAGATCACGAAACGTCACCCGTACCTCCGCCAGGCTGCCTTGCTCGAAACCGGTGTCAACGCACACGACCGCGACGGCGGTCTGAAAAATGACGGTCTGCCCGCGCATCTGGCGCAGTTGCCCGGTGGCGCGCGCATGGTTGCCGG
>JANPFZ010000373.1:0-1596 GCA_031423655.1 Polaromonas sp. | reverse complement strand
GGGCAATGACACCCTCATTGGGGGTTTGGGCAATGACACACTCATCGGCGGCGCTGGCGCTGATACCTTTGCGTACCTGAGCCTGGCAGATTCGGGCATCACAGCAGCCAGTCGCGACGTCATCACCGACTTCGTCAATGGCACCGACCGGATTGACCTGTCGGGCATTGACGCCAACACGACTGTCATCGGCAACGATGCGTTTACCTTCATCGGCAACGGCGTCTTCGCGGGCGGCGGGGCGGCCGGTGCGGGTCAGCTGCGCTACAGCTTTGCGGGCACCAACACCATCGTCGAAGGTGACGTCAATGGCGACGGCACGGCTGACTTCCAGATTCAGCTGACCGGCAATCACACCATGACTGCCGCTGACCTGGTGCTATAAGCCACTGACTGGCACCTTTGAAGGCGCTGCAGTTTCAAGCGCCAACAGAAACCCCTGCCCTCTTGGGCAGGGGTTTGCCACAAAGGCTGGTATGGCTGGCGCAGGCCATGCGACCAAGCCGTGACGAATTGCTCGCTGTCAGAAAATGTGCCCGTAGCCATCAAGAAAAAACCCGGCTAGTTGCGTTTTAATACAAAAATTTAACCAGGTTGGGGAGTGTGCCGTGAGAGTGCTTTTGGTCGAAGACGATCTTCCGCTGGCGGGTGCGCTGGTGTCCTTCCTGCGGGATCGGGCGTTCATTGTTGATCACGTAAGCACGCTGGCGGACGCCAATGCAGCGCTTCCCGCAGCGCAGTGGGCGGTGGTCCTGCTGGACCTGCAACTGCCGGATGGTGACGGCATGAGCTTCGTCCCGGCAGTCAAGCGGGCGTCCGCAGACTCGGTCATCATCATGCTGACGGCCCGCGACCAGATCACGGACCGTATTCGCGGACTGGACGCTGGCGCCGACGATTACCTGGTCAAACCCTTTGACCCGGATGAGCTGCTGGCACGCCTGCGAGCCGTTGACCGGCGCATCAGCGGTGCCCAGGGTTCACTCGTGACTATCGGCACGCTTGAAATCGATCTGGCACGCTTGAGCGTGAGCCGCCGCGGCGTGCCGGTGAATCTGACGTCCAAGGAATGGACGGTGCTGCGGGTGCTGGCCACCCGGCCTGACCGCATGCATTCTCAGAGCGCGTTGCTCAACGCCCTCTACGGCTTCGACAGCGAAACCGGTAGCAACACCCTTGAAGTGTTTATCAGTCACCTGCGTTCCAAGCTCGGGCGCTACAGCATTCGCACGGTTCGTGGTCTGGGGTATCGGCTCACCGGAGACGCGGATTGACACCCTCCTACAGTCTGGCGAAGCGGCTTAACCGGTCGCTCTTGCTACCGCTGGCGCTGATCTGGACATTCGCGGCGGCAGGCTCTGCCTGGCACATTCAGGCAGAGGTGGGCCGGGTGCTGGACGCGGCGCTGATCGAAAGCGCCCAGCGGCTGCTTGAACTCGCGACCCACGAGTTGTCGGAACACGATGTGCCGCTCGACGAGATGACGCTTTCCAAGGTGTCCCCGCCGTTGCCGACAGGGCCTATCGTGGAAGATGACAACCTGTTGTACCAGGTGCTGAGTAACCGGGGGCATATGCTGATTCGCTCGTCGGATGC
>JANPFZ010000372.1:0-3430 GCA_031423655.1 Polaromonas sp. | reverse complement strand
GCTTGAAGACTATTACGGCAAGGTGTTCAAACGCTACGAATTCCGTGAAAAGGTGCGCGCCCGTTTTGAAACCATCGATCTGCTGCTGACGCCGACCACGCCCTGCACCGCCTTCGACGCCAATGCCGATGCGCCTGCAGGCACCACGGACAACATCATTTCGTGGATGCGCTACACCTACCCGTTCAACCTCACGGGGCAGCCAGCCGCATCGGTGCCGGTTGGCCTGACTGCCGCCGGCCTGCCGGTGGGACTGCAAATGGTAGCCAAAATCAACCACGAGACCGATATTTTCAGGGCGGCTGCAGCGCTGGAAGCAGCACGACCGTGGGCCCACCTCAAGCCGAAGCTGACGATGGGCGCTCGCCTTGTCTAATGATCGCGTCCGCCGCATGGCTAAAGCGTTAAGGTTGATAGTGGCGGTTGCCGATTTGCTTGCCAGACAATGTGATTTGTTAGCGCGCGCTACACAGCCGCCCGCCTGATTCGGTTTTAATATCTTTTTCAAATAAGAAACCATGACCACCCCACCCAAACACCCACTCCCCCAGATCCTCGCCTTCGACGTCTTCGGCACCGTCGTTGACTGGCACAGCGGCATTGCCCGCGAAGTGCGGGCTGTTCAACCGGAGGTGGACGGAGAAGCCTTCGCTTCGGC
This sequence comes from Polaromonas sp., assembly GCA_031423655.1. Taxonomy (GTDB): domain Bacteria; phylum Pseudomonadota; class Gammaproteobacteria; order Burkholderiales; family Burkholderiaceae_C; genus Polaromonas. The sequence goes on along the minus strand of JANPFZ010000372.1, from coordinate 2,772 downwards.
CTGGCGTGCGGGTTACCAGCCTGCAATGCGCCGGGTCATGTCGGGTGAGCTGGGCTGGACGCTGATTGACGACCTGCACCGGGTAATTCTGGACGGCATTCTTGAGCAGTTCGGCTTGCAAGGCCTGAGCGAGGCGCAAAAGCAGCACCTCAACAAAGCCTGGCACCGGCTTGACCCGTGGCCTGACGTCGTGGCGGGGCTCACGCGGCTCAAGCAAAAGCACACGATTTGCACCATGTCCAACGGCAACATCGGCCTGCTCACCAACATGGCCAAGCGCGCCGGTTTGCCCTGGGACTGCATTTTGTCGGCCGAAGTTTTCAGGGCCTACAAGCCGTCCCCGGCCACCTATCTGGGTGTCGCCAAAGTGTTTGACTTGCCGCCCGGTCAGGTGATGCTGGTCGCCGCCCATCAGGACGATCTGGCCGCAGCCCGCGCCTGCGGCCTGCAAACCGCTTTCATCGAGCGGCCTCACGAATTTGGCATCACCCAGCCCGTAGACGTGTCGCCTGATGCGGCCAATACCTTTCACGCCAAAGACATGCTGGCGCTGGCAGACCAGCTAGGCTGCTGAGGCCCGCGCATGCTGGCGACGCTAAGCCGGGGCGCTGGGCATGACGGCCGCCGACATTGCTCGCAGATAACCTCATTCAACGAGGCAAAGTTGTTCCTCAAGAATTACCCCGGTGTCTAAATGGGCGGCGCGATAGAGACGGCATGCCGTTTGAACCGCAGTGGTGTACCGGAATCTTCGCCAACCGAGCGCTTCTGTTTGTGTTTGATGATTCTTTTGGCTTCTAGCTCAGGTAATAAATGCCCAGCTATTCAAGTCGTAGCAGCCCGACACCTGCAGTCGCCAGCTCTTTCATGCGCATCCACCTGATGCGGCCCGCCTGCATCGCCACGGCGTGTGCGCTGCGCCCGGGGCTTTGAGTGAATCGAGAAAAATTGCTGAAATTGCCACCTGCAGTTGGGACGCCGTCCCGGCAATGATTGCTGCAGGCAAATTTCAAACGACTTCGGCGACAAAGCTAGAAAGCAATTGAATTACCGTTGCTACATTTTCAATAGCCACCGACGCTTGCTCCATAACGGCTAGCGGCTAATTTCCGATACTCACTTACCCGCTTCGCCCGCTGCCCGCTGCCTGGCCCGCCCGAAGATTCGCCATTGGCCGACATCACGCGGCAGCGCTTGCGTGCTTAATGAATGATCTGCAAGTTCCGTCCTACGCATTTTTCGATTCATCAGGAGAACCTTCATGCCGCAGTTTGCCCAGATCATCGGCCTTGTCACTTACACGCCTGGCGATGGCGCACCGATCGAGATTCCCAAAGGCCGGGTCGAAGTCGATCTGGCGCCAGACAGTGCCACGCTGAGCTGGGAAGCGGCTGAAGGCGTGGTTGGCCTGACAGCAATTCCACGGACGCAGTTTGACGACTACATGCGTGACGGCAAAATCGCGTGGATAACGCCATAATCAGCGCCGCCGTTGAAGCGCCGCACGCAGATTGAACACCTTGACCAACCGTCACGCCCATCCCGCCGCGCAGTCCCTCACTCGCCGCGCTGCCCTGCTGCGCACTGCCAGTCTGCTGGCTCTGCCTGCGTCAACCATTGCAGCGGCCGCCACGCAGCCTTCGTCACCAGACTCACCCGACCTGTGGCCAACCGCCTCGCTGGTGCCCGGCGGCGTGGCCCGGCTGTCGCTGGGCCCCGCGGCGGCGCGGCCTGTGGCGTATACAGGCGATGTGCCGCTGCTGGTGCTGGGCGATGTAATTGACTGGGTGGCGCTGGTTGGCATCCCGCTGGCGGCCAGGCCGGGGCCAGCCAGCATTGACGTGCAAACCGGCGGCGCCAGACGGCAAATCCGCTACACCATCACAGCCAAAAAATACGCCGAGCAGCGGCTGAGCGTGGCGCCCGGAACGGTTGATCTTTCACCCGAGAACGAAGCGCGCTACGAGCGCGAGCGCGCGCATCAGGCCACGGTGATAGCAACCTTCACCGAATTCATCGAGCCATCTTCGCAAACGTCGATGCTGCGCATGCAGGTGCCGACGCCGGGACGGCGTTCCAGCTCGTTCGGGTTGCGGCGCGTCTTCAACGGGCAGTCGCGCAATCCGCACAGCGGCATGGACATCGCGGCTGCCACCGGCACACCGGTCGTCGCGCCACTGCCGTGTACGGTCATTGACACTGGCGACTATTTTTTCAACGGAAACACCGTGTGGCTGGACCACGGCGGCGGGCTGCTCAGCATGATGTGCCACCTGAGCGCAATTGACGTGAAGCCGGGCGATGCGCTGAAAACCGGTGAACGCCTGGGTGCAGTCGGATCAACTGGCCGCGTGACCGGCCCGCATCTGCATTGGGGCGTGATGCTGAACCGCGTGATGGTGGACCCGGCGCTGTTTATTTCTGCTTGAACAGCAAAAAAGCTATGGTTTATTTTGGCAAGGCTGCTGCCGGTCGCGCTGCTTTTTCTGAAAACCGCCCGCCGGAAAAATCAGCCGCCGACAAACCCCGATTGACGTCAATACCCGTCAGATAAAAGTCATGCGCGGGCAGGCCGGCAAAAGGCTTTACCACGGTTTCATAAAAATGCGTCGGCCACATCACGCCGCCGACGTTGACGAACTTGCCATGTTCGACGCTGACGACGGCCCCCTGGCTCGGCTCGCTGCCTTCCAGCGTCAGCCAGACGCGGCGCACCAGTTTCGTTTCGCGGTCAATCGACAGCAGCACCCTGTCTTCGCGCGAATTGCCGAC
>JANPFZ010000371.1:0-14230 GCA_031423655.1 Polaromonas sp. | reverse complement strand
CAAGTGCAACACGAGGCTAGTTTATTGGATAGCGTCTGCTGGGACGTTAAGACGCGCCAGCCAGCCGCTGTAGACCTCAAACGGCGTAGCCCAATCGAGGGTTTTTCGTGGCCGGCCGTTCATCTCGTCGGCAATCGCATCGAGTTGTTCCTGGCTGTAGCCTGAGAGGTCCGTGCCCTTGGGCAGGTACTGGCGAATCAGGCCATTGGTGTTCTCGTTGGTGCCGCGCTGCCACGGGCTGTGCGGGTCGCAGAAGTACACCCGAATGCCGGTGTTGGCGCTGAGCTCCCGGTGTCGGGCCATCTCCTTGCCCCGGTCATAGGTCAGGGAAAGGCGCATCGGCTGGGCAATGCCACTGAGCTTGTCGGTAAACGCCTGCAACACATGCGCGGCGCTCGCCGGGTTCGGGTGAGGCAGTTTGACCAGCATCAACAGGCGCGTCGTGCGCTCGACCAGCGTACCGACCGCGCTCAGGTTGCCTGCCCCCTTGATCAGGTCACCCTCCCAGTGGCACGGGAACTGCCGGTCCGCCACCTCGGGCGGGCGCACATGGATGCTCAGCAGGTCGGCCATTTGGCCACGCGGGTCCTCGCCGCGCGAGCGCGGCCAGCGCTTGGCCCGGGCCATGCGCAGGCAGGCAATCAGCTCACGCTTGAGCTCGCCCCGGGGTTGGGCATAGATGACGTTATAGATGGTCTCGTGTGAGACGCGCATGGAGGCGTTGCACGGGTGCAGTTTAGCCAGCCGGGCGGCGATCTGGCGAGGCGACCAGCGCTGGCGCAGCAGCGCGGCAACGGTCTCGAAAAGCGCGTTGCAGGCCACCAGCTTGGGCGCAGGGCGGGCTTGTCGGCGACGCCGGTCGCGGCGCTGCTGGGCATACTGGCAGCTGTAGTGGGGGCCGGGCTGGTTGCGCAACAGTTCGCGGCTGATGGTCGAGGGCGCCCGATTGAGCATCCGGGCGATCGCCCGGATGCTCAATCCCTGCTGGCGGCCAATGGCAATGGTCTCGCGATGGCGGTAATCGAGTTGCTCGTAGTGCTGTTTTGATTTCATATGACACCTTACTGGGTTTTATTTCAGGGGTGTTGCACTTCGGATTTGAGAGGGCCTCGGCTAAAGGCCTAAAACACTATGAAATTGCGGCTGTCGGCGTGTATCAACTCACTTGACGTGTAAGACACCACCGCGACAGGTTTCAGGTCTTGTCCTGATGCGTGCTGCTGCGGCGAGGCACAGAATCCAAGCACAAGCTTCTTGTCGACCGAGCCGAACTTTCAGGAGACCTTTCATGTCACGCCCCCCATCACACTTCATGCCACGCCGCCGCTTACTGCAGTCTGCTGCCGCGCTTTCACTGCCCGCGCTTGGCGCCTTTACGCATGCGCAACCCGCAGCTTTTCCGTCCCGGCCAATCAAGCTCCTGATCGCGTTTCCCGCGGGCGGGCCGACCGACATCACGATGCGCCAGCTGGCTGACAATGCGTCGAAAATTTTGGGCCAGCCGGTCATCATTGAAAACAAGCCGGGTGCCGGCGGTACGCTACCGGCGCAACAGTTGCAGGGTGCGCAAGCGGATGGATACACGATTGCGCAAATACCGCTGGGCGTGTTCCGTCTGCCTTACACCACGAAGATCAACTGGGATCCGGTCAAGGACATTAGCTATGTGATCAACGTCACCGGCTACGCTTTCGGCGTGGTGGTGCCTACTGATTCGCCGCTGAAAAACTGGGCTGACTTCGTCGCCTACGCCAAAGCCAATCCGGGCAAGCTCAGTTACGGCTCCACCGGCACGCTAACCAGTCCGCACCTGACGATGGAGCTGATCGCGCAAAAACTCAATCTGCAACTGCTGCATGTGCCGTACAAGGGCAGTGCCGATTTGATGCAGTCGATTCTGGGCGGCAACATCATGGCGGCGGCTGATTCGACCGGTTTTGCGCCGCAGGTTGAGGCCGGCAAGCTGCGTGTGCTCAACACCTGGGGCGATCAGCGGCTGGCGCGCTTCCCTGATGCGCCTACGCTTAAAGAGCTGGGGCTGGACATGGTGCAAGCCTCGCCGTTTGGCATTGGTGCCCCACGCGATACGCCGCCTGCCGTCGTCAAGCGTTTGCATGACGCGTTCAAGCAGGCGATGGAAGAGGCGAGCTACGCGCAGTCGCTGGGCAAGTACGACATGCTGCCGATGTACATGAGCACGGCGGCTTACGGCAAGTTTGCGCAGGAGACGTTTGCGAAAGAAAAAGCGCTGGTGGAAAAGCTGGGGCTGGCTAAATCACAGTGAGCGCAGTGAGCGAAATGAGCCGATTGAACAGGCAAGCAGGTACGCTTTGTTTTACCGGTTTATTCAGTCCTGCTTGCGCCCTGTTGATTTATTCGACAGCGCCACGATGACGGCGCCGGTTGCGATGGTTCCCTTGTTTTAATTGCAGACGTTGACCGGCGGGCGTTGCGCTTGACACGGCTAATTTGTGCCGACCGGCCGTACCAGAAAGGCCACGCTACAGTTGCGCCGCTCAAATAAAGTCCAGGCCCCACTTTCCAGCAGCTTTGATGGCGGACAACGGGCACCGTCGAAAAGCTTCTCCGTCACGGGGTCTCGATGGCGTACAACGAAGTATCGGTATCGCTCGCCCTGGTGCTTTTGCCAGTCAAATTTGTCTGGATCAAACTCGAAGCCGAAGCGCACGGCGGGTACGTGATCCGGCTTGAAGCGGGCGATCTGCGGCGGAAACCATGCAAAATTGAAATCGACCAGACCCTGCTTTTCCGATTGGTACCAATTGCCGAAATGAAGATAGGCGTAAGGGTTTTCTGCGGCCTTGCTGCTGCGGTCAAGCGGTAGCGACAAGGCGCGCTGGCCCGGCTGCATCGCGGCCAGTACCGGCTCGAAATCCCGCGACTCCCTGGCAAATCGCCAGGCCTGAGCGGTGTGAGTTCCCAGTATCAGCCAGGTCAATACCAGCATGAGTGGCACGGCAAGCTTTTGCAAAGCCCGCTGGTTTCGGCCAACCGATTGGGTTCCATTTGCCCGATCAGTGCGCGCAGGTGCAGAAGACAGCGTAAACATGAGTGCATACGCCGGCAGTGTGAAAAGAGCAAAGCGCAGATAGAGAATGCCGGTAGCCATAGCGAAGAATGGTGCCGCGACTGCAATGAGAAACGAGACGGCAAACATCAACCAGGTTGCCGGGCGCTTGAAGTCAATACGCAGACCCAGCATCCACGGAATCAGGGGCAAGATGATGGCGCTTGCCCCAACCAAAATTGTGCTCCGACCGCCAAGTGAGTTAACAAAGATCTTCATCACGCGCAGCCACTCAATGCGCCACAGAGGCGGGCCGACATTGCCGATGCCGCCGTATTGGTTTTCCAGCTTTTGACTAATCAAAAAGTAGGCCAGGCAGGCAAAAGCCGGAAGCATCAGGGGCCAGCTTTGCAGCAGCCAGGGCGCCGCCGTGGCCCGGCCAGGCCAGCGCCGCAGCAGATAAATGCCACCCGCTACAGCCAGTCCAAAAACAAACATGAGTCCATGCGAAAGCAGCAACGCCAGTCCGAGCAGTGCGGTTGCAACGCCTAGCGGGAGGCCTGGCTCCTCCAAGTAACGGTCCGCCAGCAGGATAAAAAAAATGGCCACTGGCGCAGCAGTTAAAAACGTCAGAAAGCCCCAGGCATAGGCGGGGCCAAAAAATGAAAGCAAAAAAAACCAGTCCAGCTGCGGATCAGCATTGAAGCGTTGCCTGAGTTTCACAAGCGCAAACACAAAAGCCAGATAGGCAAGTGACAGCGTGACCTTTAGCGTCATGGCCACTGGCATAAAAAAGCTCAGGCCAAACGCGACGCCATAGCCAAGCAGGTATGGCGTAAAAAGATTCAGGCGAAAGACATCTGCCCATGGCGACGTTCCGGTCAGCAGGTCGTAAAGAATGGCCACCTGCCCGGCATGCTGCGGGAGGTCAACCATAGGAGGCCGTGGTGCTATCCAGAAAATGGAAGCGCCCCAGATCACCGTCAGCACAAACAAAAATCGGACGCTTAAATAACCCATGTGTCAATAGTTGCACGCACTCAGTTGTACTTGTAAGCTCGCGCGAGTAAGCAAGGTAACTTTTATGGGTATGGCCGTTTCGCTGTTGCACCCAGAATGCGACGCGCACAAAGCCTACATCCAGAGGTGAAAAAAGATAACGTTTGCATATGTCTCGGTCTGCGAGGTCAGCTGGGTTTTCTGGCTGCCAGCAAAGCTTGAACAAGCTCGGCAAATCCAGCGCCGCGTTCTTCGCCGGCAACATAGCGGGGTTTGACAACGAGCTGTGCTTCAAAACGCCGCACATTCGCCACACCGACCGAATTTGGAAATGCCTCGAACATCAGCTCGTCGTTGGTGGAGTCGCCAATAAAAACCCACTGCGCTATTTCCGCCTCAAGATCACGCCCCAGCAGTTCGCGCACAGCCCAGCGCGCCCCCTGCAATTTATTGTGTGTGCCGAACCAGCCATTGATATGGATAGATGAAACGCTGGCGGTCATGCCTTCGCTTCGCATGATGCGCAGCACCTCGGCAATTTGCTCTGGCTGAAGATGCGTGAATTCGCTGTGGTCGATGGCGATGTCGGTTTCACGTCCGGCGCTGTCTTGCGCCAGCTGCGCGCCGGGCACGTCGCGAAGCACGCGCGCTGCCACGCGCTGCATGCGGGCGAAGTTTTCGTGCCGTATGCGCTCGCTCTGTTGGTATCTTTTTGATAGCTGCTTACCCAGGTTTTCATGGGGCTGCAGGGCATTTTTATGCTCAAGATCGGCTTTCTTAGCGTCGATTTCGCGAAACAGCGCCACCGCGCCGTTCTCGGCCACGATGGCATCGAGCGGCCACGCCAGCGCAAACGGTTCGCTCCAGCCGACCGGACGTCCTGTGACTGCAATCACTGGCCAACCGGCCGCTTTCAGATCGGCCAGCGCGGCGAGCGCGTCGGGCGTGATGGCGCCGTCTGTCGTCAGCGTGTCGTCGATATCTGTCAGAACGCCGGTGATGCCGCGCCGATGAGGCAGTGGCCATTGGTCGAGCTTTTGCATCGTGAAATTCTCGCATCTACGCTTTGGTTTAATACACCGCACCTGGGCGTCGGCCAAAGGCTTGGGTACAATGCAGGCTTCCTGAGGAGCGTTGCAAGCCACATCAAGTGGACCAGGCTCAGGACTTCATTTGCAACCACGCTCACCCGCATGTGCGATTCAGGCCCGGGTGAACTGCTTCAATAGCGCCAAAGTTTCCCCCGTCCTTTCACAAGCTCATGCTCGTGGCTATTTTGCCCAGTTGATGTCTGATTATTGGAGAACCGTATGAACGCCGTCCTGAAACCTGTCTCGCTTGCCTCGAATGCCCTTGACTACACGATTGCCGACCTGTCGCTGGCCGCCTGGGGCCGCAAAGAACTGAAAATTGCCGAAACCGAAATGCCTGGCCTGATGGCGATTCGCGAAGAATTCGCCAAGGCGCAGCCGCTCAAGGGCGCGCGCATCACCGGCTCGCTGCACATGACGATTCAAACCGGCGTGCTGATCGAGACGCTGCAGGCCCTGGGCGCTGACGTGCGCTGGGCTTCGTGCAATATTTTCTCGACGCAAGACCATGCTGCTGCCGCCATTGCCGCGGCTGGTACGCCGGTGTTCGCCATCAAAGGCGAAACCCTGGCCGACTATTGGGACTACACCCACCGCATCTTTGAGTTCTCCGGCGCCAAAGGCACGCCCGAAGAAGGCCCGAACATGATTCTGGACGACGGCGGCGATGCCACGCTGCTGATGCACCTCGGCACCAGGGCCGAGACCGATGCCAGCCTGCTCGCCAAGCCCGGCAGCGAAGAAGAAATCTGCCTTTTCAATTCCATCAAGGCCAAGCTCGCGAAAGACCCGACCTGGTACAGCCGCCGTTTGAAAAACATCATCGGCGTGACTGAAGAAACCACCACCGGCGTGCTGCGTTTGAACGAAATGTCGGCCAAGGGGACGCTGGCCCTGCGCGCCATCAACGTCAATGACTCGGTGACAAAGTCGAAGTTCGACAACCTGTATGGATGCCGCGAATCGCTGGTCGATGCCATCAAGCGTGCGACGGATGTGATGATCGCCGGCAAGGTTGCCTTGGTCGCCGGCTACGGCGATGTGGGCAAGGGCTCGGCCCAGGCCCTGCGAGCCCTCAGCGCTCAGGTCTGGGTGACCGAGATCGACCCGATCAACGCACTGCAGGCTGCGATGGAAGGCTACAAGGTCGTGACGATGGAATACGCGGCTGACAAGTGCGATATTTTTGTCTCGGCCACGGGCAATAAAAACGTTATCACCTATGAGCACATGGCGGCGATGAAAGACCAGGCCATCGTTTGCAACATCGGTCACTTTGACAATGAAATTGACGTGGTTTCGCTCGAAAAATGCACTTGGGAAGAAATCAAGCCGCAGGTTGACCATGTGATCTTCCCGGATGGCAAGCGCATCATTTTGCTGGCCAAAGGCCGGCTGGTGAACCTCGGTTGCGGCACCGGCCACCCGAGCTTTGTGATGTCGTCGAGCTTCGCCAACCAGACGATTGCTCAGATCGAACTTTTCACCAAGCAGGCCGACTACGAAGTCGGCAAGGTCTATGTGTTGCCCAAGCATCTTGACGAAAAAGTCGCGCGACTGCATCTGAAAAAGGTAGGCGCGGTGCTCAGCGAGTTGAGCGAAGAGCAGGCTGCGTACATCGGCGTCAGCAAAGCCGGCCCGTACAAGGCCAACGCCTACCGCTATTGATGGGTCTGCGCTCTTAAGCGCAGTCATTCAACTCGCAGGAGTAGCGGCACGCGGGGGACGCGGAGCAGCAGAGAAAATTTCAAACACTGAACTTTATTTCTCGCTGTCCTCCGCGTTCTTCTCTTCCTCCTTTTCTCCGCGTTGAAGTATCCGAATACCAATCCGAACGTTATGCGCGCTGACCTATTCCTCGTTGAACACGGCTTTGCCACTACCCGCTCACAGGCACAGCGCCTGATCTCGGGCACGGTGCAGTGGCGTGTGGACGAGGGCGTGGCCTGGAAGAGGGTTGCCAAAAACGGTGACGAGATTCCGGGCAACGCGGACGTGCAGGTGCTGGACAGCACCGAGGCCAAATACATTTCTCGCGGCGGGCTGAAGCTCGAAGGTGCCCTGAAAAGTACGGGCATCGACGTAAGCGGTCTGCGCTGCCTTGATATCGGTCAGTCGACCGGCGGCTTTACCGATTGCCTGCTGCAGCACGGCGCTCTAGAGGTCCTGGGTGTCGATGTGGGTCATGGACAGCTGCACCCCAGCTTGCGTGAGGACGCGCGGGTGCTGTGCCTGGAAGGTATCAATGCCCGATCTTTGACCGCTACTGAATTAATAGCTGCTCGTGCACGTTCTATGTGGGCTACCGGCCATTCTGATGATGATTCAGGGTCTGAAGACGAGTTTGATGCCGACGCGGTGGTCGATGACGGTTTCAATCCGGTGTTTGATTTTCTAACGGGCGATCTGTCATTTATCTCGCTCACGCTTGTGCTGCCTGCAGCGGTGCGTCTCTTGAGGCCTGATGGCGATTTATTGATGCTCGTGAAGCCGCAGTTTGAGTTGCAGCCGGGCCAGATCGGCAAGGGTGGCATTGTGCGTGAACCGGCGTTGTTTGAATTTATCGAGAAGCGTTTGCGCGACACCTGCGCCGCGCTGGGTCTGGACGTGATGGGCTGGCTGGAGTCGCCAATTCAAGGCGGTGACGGCAACCGCGAGTTTTTTATTCATGCCAGAAAAGGCCGCAACGTTCTGGGCGAAGACCAGCCGCTAGCTGCCGCGCCAGCACGCAATCTGCCCAAGCGCACACCGCGCAGCGAAACCCGCGCGCTGCATGCGGCGCATGAAGATTCGGAAGAAGCGCATGCGGGCCAGCATGGTCCGGCGCGGCGCAAGCAACGGGAATAAGACGATGCGGGCTTCCGGACGCAAAGTACGCGAAGATTTTGCAGAAGGCGCAAAAAATTCTAAAAATCTGGTTTTACTTCTGCGTTCTCTGCGAAACCTTTGCGCTTTCTGCGGCCGATAGTTCACTTTTTTTGGCATGTTAAATCTTTATGACCAAACCACTCAAGGTACCTGTTAGTTTCGAATTCTTTCCGCCGAAGACGCCCGAGGGTGCGGAAAAACTTCGCGTGACGCGCCAGGCGCTCTATGCGCACGCGCCCGAGTTCTGCTCGGTTACCTTCGGCGCTGGCGGCTCGACGCAGGCCGGCACCTTTGCCACCGTCAAGGAAATTCTGGAAGAAGGCCAGCACGGCGCTTCACATTTTTCCTGCGTCGGCGCAACCAAAGCCACGGTGCGCGAACAGCTGAGCGTCCTGCGCGCGATGGGCGTGAAGCGCCTGGTTGCGCTGCGCGGCGACCTGCCCAGTGGCTATGGCGCAGGCGGTGAGTTTCACTACGCCAGCGATCTGGTGGCTTTTATCCGTGCCGAAACGGGCACCGCGTTTCACATTGAAGTGGCTGCATATCCGGAGGTGCATCCGCAGGCGAAGTCGGCCGAAGCCGATATCAAAGCCTTTGTGACCAAGGTCAAGGCCGGGGCCGATTCGGCCATCACGCAGTATTTCTTCAACACTGACGCCTACTTTCGTTTTGTCGATGACGCGCATGCGGCCGGTGCCGACGTGCCGGTGGTGCCCGGCATCATGCCGATTACCAGCTCGACGCAGCTGCTGCGTTTTTCAGACGCCTGCGGCGCAGAAATTCCGCGCTGGATTCGCTTGCGGCTGCAGGGCTTTGGCGACGACACCGATTCCATCAAAAGCTTTGGTTTGGACGTAATCACCGACTTGTGCGACCAGCTGATCACCGCTGGCGTGCCCGGCATTCATTTCTACACGATGAACCAGGCCGGTGCGACGGGCGAGGTCATTGCGCGCCTGCAGCAGCGCGCTTGACGCCAGGCTTGATACACCGGCCCGGCCACCGTGGACTGAAAAGGACTTTGAAAGCATGACTAAAAACCTCTCCATCCTGCTGCTGGCCGCAGTGCTGGGCTCGCTGGCGGGTTGCATGACTTCACCCACTTCATCGTCTGGGGCCGCCGCCTTTCCGGGCGCCTCAGACAGCGCTTCCGGCCAGGATTCAAAGAGCTCTGCGGCCCCCGCTGCCCGCTCGCCGCTGGGTACGCCTGACAGCCTGGGCACGGGTCAGAACCCGGCCGACGGGGCTGGTTTGAGAGAGCTGGAGCGCGGGCAGGCTTCCTGGTATGGCCCGCGTTTTCACGGTCGGCGCACCGCCAGCGGCGAACGCTATGACCAGCACGCGCTCACGGCGGCGCACAAAACGCTGCCCTTCGGCACGCTGGTGCGTGTGCGTAGTCTGGTCACAGGCAAGGAAGTCGATGTTCGAGTGACCGACAGGGGGCCTTTTACGCGCGGCCGTGTCATTGACCTCAGCCGTGCGGCGGCCGAGGCGCTGGGCATGATGGGCGTAGGCGTCAAGCAGGTGTCTCTGCACATCGTCGAATCAACAACCCCTGTAGCCGATTTTTACCGCGCAGCGGCGGCGCGTTAGTCAGTTAGTCATTTAGGGGGCAGTGTTCCGTTCGCTGAAGACTTGCGGGGCGATAGTGTCCACAGGGTTTTGTGGCGGCTGGCATGCGGTATTTGGACTGCCCGTCCCGCTTGTCAGGCTGAGGAGGCCCCATACCTGGCAGTTCACCAGTTCCTGTCATTTCAGCGACTCCTGAGAACTCGCTGAAAACTCGGCGAGCTGATTTTTACGCAGCCATGAACCTCGCCCCACTAACGCAGTGAGTCGTCCTCCATTTCGGCGAAATGGGCTGCCGCTGGGGCACCAGCCGGACCGTCGGCGAGATTCATGCGCTGCTGTATGTCTCACCCCGCGCGCTCAACGCCGAAGACCTTGGCGAGGCGCTGGCTTGTTCGCGCTCCAATGTCAGCATGGGGCTCAAAGCGCTGCAATCGTGGAATCTGGTGCGCTTGCAGCACTGGCCCAACAACCGGCGTGAGTATTTTCCGGCGGCCGACGACATTCACGCCCAGGTTCGCACGAAACAGAAGCACGACCTTATCGAGTTGATGACGGGCTGGCTTACCGACCTACAAAAAATGGATTCGGGGATGCTGATCAGTTTGATGAAGATCGGTGTCAAGGTGAAAAACTAGGTGGAAAAGCTGCCTGAAGTGAAAAAAAATTGCCAGTACGGTAAAGTCGGGCATCGGCAATTGGGTAGCGCCGGACGCGACGCTACCGCACACTGCAACTGCAACTGCGCAACCATCTGGTGTAGCGGATCCGGCATCTCCCGGACCTGACGCCGATGGCCAAGACAGCAAGGGGATCTGACGATGGACGGACTCGACGCGTTTTTATTGGCTCGTATTCAGTTTGCGGCCAACATGACTTTTCACATTTTGTTCCCGACCATCAGCATCTCGATGGGCTGGGTGTTGCTGTTCTTCAAGCTGCGCTACGTGAAGACCAAAAACGACTACTGGATGGATGCCTACCAGTTCTGGGTCAAGATATTTGCGCTGACGTTTGCGCTGGGCGTGGTCAGCGGCATCACCATGAGCTTTCAGTTCGGCACCAACTGGCCGGGCTTCATGGAAAAGGTCGGCAACATTGCGGGCCCGCTGCTGGCGTATGAAGTGCTGACCGCCTTTTTTCTTGAAGCCACCATGCTGGGCGTGATGCTTTTTGGCCGCGAGCGCGTCAGTGAACGCATGCACACGACGGCAACGCTGCTGGTAGCCGGTGGCACGACGCTCTCGGCTTTCTGGATTCTGGCGTTGAACTCATGGATGCACACCCCCGCCGGCTTCGAGATGATCAATGGTCAGGCGCACGTCACCAGTTGGCTGGAAGTGATTTTTAATCCCTCTTTTCCCTACCGCTTCACCCACATGATGATGGCTTCGGGTCTGACGGTGGCATTTTTGGTAGCCGGGGTTTCTGCCTACCGCTGGCTGCGCCAGGACCGTGGCGCCGATGTTATGGCCGCATTAAAAACTGGCATCTATCTGGCTGCCGTGCTGATTCCGCTGCAAATCATCGCCGGTGATCTGCATGGCCTCAACACGCTAAAGCACCAGCCCGCCAAACTCGCCGCGATGGAAGGCATCTGGGAGACGCAGCGCGGCGCGGCGGCGGTGCTGTTCGCCATTCCCGACGACAAGGCACGCAGGAACAATTACGAGGTGTCCATTCCGAAACTTGCGTCGTTCTATTTGACCCACGACGCGGACGGTCTGGTGCGCGGTGTGAATTCGTTTGAGGGCAATCACCCGCCGGTGGCGCCTGTGTTCTGGTCTTTTCGCATCATGGTTGGCATGGGCTTGTTGATGCTTGCGGTCAGCTGGGCCAGTGCCCTGCAACTGGCGCCGTGGAAAAGGGACCCGGCCCGTACGCTGAAAAACTGGCATGCCCGGCTGCTGGTGGCGATGACGTTTGCCGGATGGGTGGCCTTGATTGCAGGCTGGTACACGACAGAAATTGGCAGGCAACCCTGGCTGGTGTCCGGTTTGCTGACGGCTGCAGACGCTGCGTCAAAAGTGCCGGGGCCGGCTATCGCGCTCACGCTGGCGCTTTACCTCACCTTGTACGCTGCCTTGATCGTGGCGTATGTGACAGTGGTGTTCTATCTGGCGCGGCACAAAGCGCATGCCGACAAGCCCTTTGGCGATGAGCTCGAAGACCAGCTCAACGTGGTCAATTACCCCGAAAAAGAAGGCAAGGGCGGAGACATGGTCCATGTTTGATTTCGCGCCCGACCTCACGCAAGCAGCCGGCTGGATGCCGATTGTGTTTCTCGTGGTGATGGGTCTGGCCATGCTGGCCTACGTGGTTCTCGATGGCTATGACCTGGGTGTCGGCGTGCTGATGCGCCGCGCCAGCGAGGAAGACAAAGACACCATGATCGCCAGCATCGGACCGTTCTGGGATGCAAATGAAACCTGGCTGGTACTGGGCGTGGGGATCATGTTGACGGTTTTTCCCAGTGCGCATGGGTCAATCTTGGGAGCGCTCTATCTGCCGGTGGCCCTGATGCTAATTGGGCTCACCCTTCGCGGCGTGGCATTTGATTTTCGCGTCAAGGCGCGCGCTAGTCACAAGCCGCTCTGGAACCAGATGTTTTACACCGGCTCCTTGTTGGCTACTTGGTCCCAGGGTTATATGCTGGGGTCGCTGATCACAGGCTTTTCATCTTCAGGCTGGACCATTGTGTTTAATGGGGTGATTGGCCTGGCACTGATTGCTGCTTATTGTTTACTGGGTGCCGGCTGGCTGATTATCAAGTCGGAGGGCGCATTGCAGCTTCAGGCCGTGCGCTGGGCGCGCGGCAGTTTGCTGTTCACTATGGCGGGGGTAGCGGCGATTTCGCTGGCGACACCACTCGTCAGTCCGAGTATTTTTGCCAAGTGGTTTTCGTTTCCCAACATTGTCTTGCTGATTCCAATTCCTGCCGCAACGGCGGTGCTGTTCTGGGTGATTCACCGCAGTCTGCAGCGCCTGCCAACTCGCTTGGAACAGGGGAGTGAATATGGGGCATGGGTGCCGTTCGGTGCGACCGTCGGCGTTTTTCTGATGGCTTTTTATGGCCTGGCCTACAGCCTGTTCCCGTGGCTGGTGATTGACCAGATCCACATCTGGCAGGCTGCCACCTCACCTGAAGCCATGAAAGTTATCTTCATCGGTGCGGCCGTGGTGTTGCCGGTCATTGTGGGCTACACCGTGTTTGCCTACCGCGTGTTCTGGGGCAAGAGCACGGCGCTGAAGTATTGACGTCAGTGAAGCGCGCATGCTACTTAAATAATAGCTGCTGGCGCACGTTCTAATTGGGCTACAGGCCCCTTTTGTACCGTATCCTGCTGTACCGTATCCTGCTTCACGCGGATTGCCGTAAATAGGGCTCATTGCGGCAAAAAATCATAGGCCAGTGTGCTGGTAGCCAGCACCACACTCCGCAGCAACTCACCGATCGTCCCGCCAGGCGGTTGACGATTTCATCAGGTAGTTCGCTGCTGCCGGCCAAAGCAATCTGACGCCGCCCGACTTCATGGACGTATCAGATTTACCGGACCTGCTGACTCGGGATTTCTTCCGTCATTGCGCAGCGCCGCAGCCTTGTGCTGCCTGACCGTCCGCCAGCCCGCAAATTGCGCCTGTCAAAGCCGTAAACAGCAACCGCCTAATTTGCAAAAGACCCCCTATTAGTATTACCCGCTGAAACTGAATAACGTCAATCAAACTACCTAAGTTGTATTCTTAATATTACATTGCTCACGAATTTTTATACTATTGTGCGGGATTGATTTGTTTGTAGTTCTGACTTTAAACTAAGTTGTCAATATTAAATAGATTTGTAACCAAAGCCAATTGATTTGCGATGCCAGTTGTACAACTTTTAAGGCAACGTTTGCCGATAGATATTCTCTTCGCACTAAAGCACGAGTCGAGTGGAAAGCTCCCTCCCTAGCGCTAAATGAGCCACATACAGCATTTAGCATTACGCGTGATGCTTTGGATATCGAATAAGAAAGAATAGTTAAGTGCAATAACCTGTTTAATTAAGATAATTTTAGACAATTTAGAAACTTTGTATTTATAAAATTTATGTCTGGTTTTATGCTTAATACAAAACTAATACCTGGTTCTGGTATGTCATTGCTGGTGATCGCCAGCGCGTTGACGATCATGGTGACTCCGGCAAGGACGCCACTGGCTCAGACAGCAGTGAGTTCCCTGGCGCTAAAAACCATTCCGGTGCCCGGCCCGCCGGCCGAAGTTCTTGACGAGTTCGTTGCCGACCGGGACGCCGCCATTCAGCTCGGCAAGGCGCTGTTCTGGGATCCCCGCGTCGGCAGTGACAACAAGACAGCCTGCGCGAGCTGCCACTTCCATGCGGGCGCTGACAGCCGGACCCGCAACCAGCTCAGCCCCGGCTTGCTCAAACGCCCCGAACCGGACCGGACGTTTCAGCTGAGCAACACCCCCAACCATCAATTCGTAGCGAGCGAGCAGAACGGCGCCGTCAGTGGTGATTTCCCATTCACGCGTTTTTCGTCACCGTCGAGCAACTATCCAAACCATCGAATGGACGTCAATGATGTGGCGTCGTCACAGGGCGTGTTCAATGGCAAGTTCCGCAAGCTCAATGTCACCAACAAGGGCGCCGAGGCCGACAGCTGCGACTACACCC
>JANPFZ010000370.1:0-2415 GCA_031423655.1 Polaromonas sp. | reverse complement strand
CTCGAATCCATAGGTTCCTACGAAACCAAAACGCATTTGGCGGATTTGCTGCGACGGGTGCGTCAGGGCCAGGGCTTCACCATCACGCAGCGCGGCGAGCCCGTGGCTGACCTGCTACCTGCAGGTGCCAGCCTGCGCCGTGCCGGCACGCAGGCGGCAGCGCGTATGCAAGTGTTGATGCACGAGTCGCCGCCGCTTGAAGCCCTTGACATCAAGACTTTGATTGAAGCGGGCCGCGACTGATGCGGTTTGTGCTGGACAACTCGGTGGTCATGCGCTGGCTGCTCAATGACGGCAGCGAGGAACGGATGTCCTACGCCTCCAGGGTGCTGGGCCTGTTGACTGAGGACACTGGCGAGGCCTTGGTTCCCGGTGTCTGGTCGCTGGAAGTTGCCAATGTGCTCGTCAAGGCCCAGGCCAGAGGTTGGGTGTCTGAGGCGCGTGCAAGCGCTTTTGTTGGCCTGCTCGCAGAGATGGCCATCACTGTCGACGCCAGCACAGCCGCACGGGCTTTGGGCGATACCTTGCAATTGGCGCGGCGCTTCAAGCTGTCGTCTTACGATGCGGCTTACCTTGAGCTGGCACTGCGTGAAGGCCTGCCTCTGGCGACGCTGGATGTCGATTTACAAGCCGCGATGGAGCAGATCGGCGGCGCTCTGGTTTGAACCCAAGCCGCTCGGGCTGACGTATCGAAGCCGGCGAGAGCTCTTCCCAACCCGCGTCGGCTGCCTTCGGTTTTTAAATCGAATTACTTTTTACCCAGCCCCAGCCGCTTCGCCCCCTCGACATACACCTGGGTCCGCTCGGCCATAAACGCGTCCATCTGCGGCACGCCGACGTTGACCAACTCAAAGCCGCTTTTGGCGGCGAGCTCTTTCATCTCGGCTTCGGCGTTCAGTGCGCTCCACATATCGGACATTTTTTTGCGGGCTTCTGGCGGGGTTGACTTGGGCATGCCGATGCCGCGATAGGCGCCGTCCACCCAGTCCACGCCGAGCTCGCGGAAGGTCGGTACATCAGGCATCAAGGGATGGCGTTTTTCCATCGCCACAGCCAGCGCGCGCACCTTGCTTTTATTTGCAATGGCAAACGGGGTGTAAGTCACGGCCCCGTCAATTTGACTGCCGACCACAGCCAGGGCCATGTCGCCGGTTCCCTTGTACGGCACATAAGTGCTCTTGATACCAAAGGCCGCGTTCAGCCGCTCGTGCGACGCGTGATTGGCCGAGTTCAGGCCCGAGCCACCAAGGTTCATCTTGCCCGGATCTTTTTTGGCTGCGGCGATAAATTCTGCAAAGGTTTTGTGCGGGCTGCTTTCGGGCACCACCAGCGCATCAGGCGTGAAGTGAAACCAGTACACCGGCGTGATGTCAGCCGTCTTGTATTGCACCTCGCCTTCAATCGGCTGAAAAACAATGTGCGGCAGATTGATGCCGACGATGTTGAGCCCGTCACCCGGCAAGCTGTTCATCTGCGACCACATCAGCCCGCCGCCGGCGCCAGCCTTGTACTGGATGATGGTGTCAATGGCGGCGCACTTTTTCTTCAGCACCACCTGCTGGTGACGCGCTGACAGATCAGACTCGCCGCCGGGCGGAAAGGCCTGCCAATAAAGCACGTTCTTCTCCGGGCAGACAGCGGTTTGCGCCATTGCAACGGGGGCAGCAGCAAGGCAGCTGAGCCCGATAAGACCGGCGAGTTGGGTGAAAAGACTTTTCATGCGGTGCGTCCTTTGTGAATAATTTTTGACTCAGGCAGCAAGCCGTTGTGCGTCGTAATTTTTTGCCAGAAGCGTGCAGACCGCATGGGTGACCTCCCGGGTGGTCGCCTTGCCGCCCAGGTCGCCGGTGTGCAAAGCCGGGTTGGCCGTCACGGCTTCAATCGCCTGCATCAGACGCTGCGCCGCCGAGTCTTCGCCCAGATGCTCCAGCAGCATCACGCAGCTCCAGAAAGTGCCAACGGGATTCGCCAGGCCCTTGCCCATGATGTCAAAGGCCGAGCCGTGAATCGGCTCAAACATGCTGGGGTAGCGGCGCTCGGGGTCTATGTTGCCGGTGGGCGCAATACCCAGGCTGCCGGCCAATGCGGCGGCCAGGTCGCTCAGCACGTCGGCATGCAGGTTGGTCGCCACCAGCGTGTCAAGTGACGCGGGGCGATTGACCATGCGGTCGGTGCAGGCGTCAACCAGCACCTTGTCCCACGTTACGTCGGGAAATTCCTGGCTGATCTGCAGCGCGATCTCGTCCCACATCACCATGGCGTGGCGCTGGGCATTCGATTTGGTTACGACCGTGAGCAGCTTGCGGGGGCGCGACTGGGCGAGTTTGAACGCGAAGCGCATGATGCGTTCGACACCGACGCGGGTCATCATGCAGACGTCGGTGGCGACTTCGATCGGATGCCCCTGATGCGCCC
>JANPFZ010000369.1:0-1947 GCA_031423655.1 Polaromonas sp. | reverse complement strand
GCGCCGGGTGCGTTGAGGTTCTCGTCGACGCCGCGTTCGGCGTGGATGCGGTAGAAGCCGCCCACCACGTAACGGTCCATCATGTAGACGACGGGCTCGGCCACGGCGTCATTGACGCGTTCGTTGGTCAGCACGCCTTCCTGGATGATCACGCCCGACTGCGGCAGGCCGTCTTTGGTGGGGCTCATCTTGTTTTTGCTCTTGCGGTTCAGCGCGTCCAGGTCTTTTACGTCGCGCACCGTCATGATGCCCATGCCGTAGCTGCCGTTGTCGGCTTTCACGACGACGAAGGGCTTTTCGTTGATGCCGTATTCCTTGTACTTGCGCTTGATCTTGCCCAGCAGTGCATCGACATTGGTGGTTAGGCATTCCATGCCCTTGTCTTCGGTGAAGTCGACTTCGCCGCACTGCGCAAACATCGGGTTGATCAGCCACGGGTCAACGCCGAGCAGCTTGCCGAAACGCTTGGAGACTTCTTCATAAGCCTTGAAATGCGTCGATTTGCGGCGCACGCTCCAGCCGGCGTGCAGCGGCGGCAGCAGATACTGCTCGTTGATGTCTTCCAGAATGCCCGGAATGCCGGCTGACAAGTCGTTATTCAACAAGATCGTGCAGGGGTCGAAATCTTTTAGACCCAGCCGGTTTTTGGTGCGTATCAGCGGCTCGATGACGATAGCTTCACCGGTCGGCAGGTTGATGGTGGTGGGCTCCTTGATCTCGCTATTGAGCGAGCCAAAACGCACATTGAGGCCGGCCTGGTGAAAGATGCGCTTGAGCTGCAGCACGTTGGCCAGGTAAAACGTGTTGCGGGTGTGGTTCTCGGGCACAACCAGCAAATTGCGCGCTTCCGGGCAGATTTTTTCAATCGCGGCCATCGCGGCCTGCACCGCCAGCGGCAGCATTTCAGGCGTCAGGTTGTTCCAGCCGTCGGGGTACAAGTTGGTGTCAACCGGCGCCAGCTTGAAGCCGGCGTTGCGCACATCGACCGAGCAGTAAAACGGCGGCGTGTGCTCCATCCACTCCAGGCGAAACCAGCGCTCGATGGCAGGTGTCGAGTCGAGAATGCGCTGCTCAAGTTCGTTGATGGGGCCGTTCAGGGCGGTGATGAGGTGGGGAACCATGCGGCGCTTTCGATAAGCAAGTCCCGGTAGCAGATATGTGCGTCGGGATGTTTACAGTTTGGGACAAGTCTAGCGCTTGCAAGTCCTTGCTCTGTGCAGCCGCATCAAACTCAAAGCCGCACTTCGCCGTCTCCCAGCACCACATATTTCAGCGACGTCAGGCCTTCAATACCGACCGGGCCGCGTGCATGAAACTTGTCGGTGGAAATTCCGATTTCCGCGCCCAGCCCAAACTCGAAGCCGTCGGCAAAACGGGTGCTTGCGTTGACCATCACGCTGGCTGAATCGACCTCTCGCAGGAAGCGCTGCGCATGCAGGTGGTCACGCGTGATGATGGCGTCGGTGTGGTGGCTGCTGTACTGGTTGATGTGGTCGATAGCTTCGTCGATACCTTCAACCACCTTGATGCTGATGACCGGAGCGAGGTATTCCTCGTACCAGTCCTGCTCGTTCGCGTCAATAATTATTGCTACTGAACTAATAGCTGATTGCGCACGTATTACCTCGGCTGCAGCCTGATCGCATCGCATTTCCACGCCCTTGGCGGCGTAGATGGCGGCGATCGTCGGCAAAAAAGCTGCTGCCACCGCACGCGCCACCAGCAGGCCTTCGGCGGCGTTGCACGGGCTGTATTTTTGCGTCTTGGCGTTGTCGGCGACCGCCACGGCCATCGCGATGTTGCACGGGTCATCGACATACACATGGCAGTTGCCGTCCAGGTGCTTGATGACCGGCACCTTCGCGTCGCGGCTGATGCGCTCGATCAGCCCCTTGCCGCCGCGCGGAATGATCACGTCGACAAACTGCGGCATGGTGATCAGCTGGC
>JANPFZ010000368.1:0-3516 GCA_031423655.1 Polaromonas sp. | reverse complement strand
GGCCACCGCAATTTTGAAAAGCTGCTGCGCTGCGGCGTGCGCCTGTTCGAATACCCGCACACCCTGCTGCACCAGAAAGTGATGACGGTTGACGGCGTGTGGAGCGCGATTGGTTCCAGCAATTTCGATGACCGGTCGTTTGACACCAACGACGAAATCACACTTGGAATTCTTGATGCCGCTGTGGCCGCGCGGCTCGATGCCGTGTTCGAACGCTACGCGCCGCAGTGCAAAGAAATCGAGCTGGACGCGTGGACGAAGCGCGGGCTGTGGCACAAGTTCAAAGACAACTGGTTTTACTTGTTCAGTGCGGTGCTATGAGCTGATGAAGGCGGCAAACCAGATCGGGGCAGTACATAAATGTCGGAGTAAGTTTTTCCGCCGGGCCGCCCCAAGGAAAAATGGCCTTGCAGGCCGCCCGACTGCGAGACGCAGTCGATCTGCGTGCCGTCCAAGCCTGCACTTGCAGGCTTGGAGCCGCGGCACTCAGCCCCCTTGGGGGGCAGCGAACCACACGCAGTGGGGAGCGTGGGGGCTATCTCCAGACTGGCGCGAATCTTGCAAAACTCTTTGCATGACGCCGTCACAATCCCTGCGGCTTGTAATCATTGCGCCTGACCTGGGGCACCGGGTCGCGGACGACGAGCACGCCAGCGCACTGGCCGAGCGCTCACGCCAGTTGCGTATCGGACTGCTGGAAAGCGGCTACAACATCGTCGCGGTGTTGCCGGCTGATACGTTTTTGACCGAGCGGCTGGCGCAGCTGCAGCCCGACATGATCATTGTTGATGCTGAAAGCGAAGCGCGCGATTCGCTTGAGCATGTGGTGGTGGCCAGCCGGGACGCACGGCGACCCATCGTGCTGTTTACCAATGACAGCGACACCACGCACGTCAAAGATGCAGTGGCTGCCGGCGTGTCTGCCTACGTGGTGGCCGGGCTGGCGCCTGAACGCATCCGACCGATTCTTGACGTGGCGATGGCACGCTTCGAACACGAGCAGGGGCTGCGTCGCCAGCTGGCTGATGCACGAAGCGAATTACAGGACCGCAAAGTCATCGACCGGGCCAAGAGCCTGTTGATGCAACGCCAGAAATTGCCTGAAGCAGATGCCTATGCGCGCCTGCGCAAGGCGGCGATGGACAAGGGCCTCAAGCTGGGCGAAGTGGCGCAGCGCATGCTCGATGCGGCGGACCTGCTGGGATAGAAGGTTCCAGAAATGGTGCAGCGCACAAACACGGTGCGTTAATGGAATCGCTCCCGAACGCTACTAAAGATGTAGCTACTTACGCAAGTAATACGGGGGCTTTAGGCCTTCTACTCATTAAATCAAGCGAAAAAAGGTAGGCCAGATACACGCTGGCACAGGTATTGCGAACACCACCAGCAAGTCACCAGCGTTTCAACGGCGAAGCGCTGATGCCCTCAGGAACAAAGGCGTTCGAACTTCGGCAGTCACTCGCGTGGCGCCGCAGATCGAGCGCCTTTTTTATTTGTGACTTCTTCTATTGAATGTATGGAGCCAACGCCATGGTTGATATTTTGAAATCCCCGCTGTCCCGCCGCACCGTTCTGCAAGCCGCTGCTGTCGGTGTGGCAGGCCTGGACCCCGCGCTGCGCGCTGCGGTATACGCCCAGGGCTCAGACGCACCCGAGAAAAAAGAAGTCAAGATCGGTTTCATTCCGCTGACGGATTGCGCGTCGGTCGTGATGGCATCCGTGCTCGGCATCGACCAGAAATATGGCGTCAAGTTCGTGCTGAACAAGGAAGCCAGCTGGGCTGGCGTGCGCGACAAACTGGTCAGCGGCGAACTCGACTTTGCCCATGTGCTGTACGGCCTGATTTACGGCGTACACATGGGCACCTCTGGCCCCAAAAAAGACATGGCCGTGCTGATGAACCTGAACAACAACGGGCAGGCCATCACGCTGTCGAAAAAGATTGCCGACAAAGGCGCGATCGATGGTGCGGGTCTGGCCAAACTGATGGCTGGCGAAAAGCGCGAATATACCTTTGCACAAACCTTCCCCACAGGCACGCACGCCATGTGGCTGTATTACTGGCTGGCGGCCAACGGCATCAACCCGATGAAAGACGCCAAGGTGATCACCGTGCCGCCACCGCAAATGGTGGCCAACATGCGCGTCGGCAACATGGACGGTTACTGCGTCGGCGAGCCGTGGAACCACCGCGCCATCATTGACGGCATTGGCGTCACCGCAGCCACCACGCAAGACATCTGGAAAGATCATCCGGAAAAAGTGCTGGGCACCACGGCAGAGTTCGTCAAGAAAAATCCGAACACCGCCCGCGCAGTTACAGCCGCCATCCTGGAAGCCAGCAAATGGATTGACGCCAGCCTGGGCAACAAAAACAGGATGGCAGAAACCATTGCCGACAAAAGCTACGTCAACACCAGCGTGGACGCGATCAACCAGCGCATTCTGGGCCGCTACCAGAACGGCATGGGCAAAACCTGGGATGACCCGAACTACATGAAGTTCTCGGGCGACGGCGCGGTGAACTTTCCCTATCTGTCCGACGGCATGTGGTTTTTGACACAGCACAAGCGCTGGGGCCTGATGAAAGAGCACCCCGACTATCTCGCCGTGGCCAAACAGATCAACCAGATCGACATCTACAAGCAGGCCGCTGCCGCCGCAAAAGTCAACCTGCCGAAAGACCTGATGCGCAGCAGCAAGATGATCGACGGCATCGTCTGGGACGGTAAAGATCCGAAAAAGTACGCCGATGGCTTCAAGGTCAACGCATCGGCACCCGCCTGACATTCATGAATTTTTTCTACACGAGGTAACGCCATGGTCAGTGCCGTATTCCACAGCTCGCTAAATTCAAAAGACCCAAGCGATGCAAGCCGCAGCGGCAACGCGCGTACAGCGCGCCAGCATGAGCCAGATGCTACAGAGTTAATAGCTGCTGGCTCACAATCCACGTCGGTTGCAGCACGAAATGATGCAGAACTTGCACCACCAGCTGCCCCCAGGCTGGCGCGTGATTTTTCTTTTATCTGGCAAACCATGCTGCCGCCGCTGCTCGGTTTGGCGCTGCTGGTGTTGATCTGGGAAGGCGTCTCACTGGGCACTGGCGCCAGCATTCCGTCGCCCAAAGATACCTTCTGGCAGGCGGTGCAGATCTTCAAGGACCCGTTTTACAGCAAAGGCCCGAACGACCAGGGCGTGGGCTGGAACGTGCTGTCGTCGCTCCAGCGCGTGGCGATGGGCTTCGGCCTGGCGGCCATCGTCGGCATTCCGGTCGGTTTCCTCATTGGCCGCTTCACGTTTTTGAACCGCATGTTCAACCCGCTGATCAGCCTGCTTCGCCCCGTGTCGCCTTTGGCCTGGCTGCCAATTGGCTTGCTGGTGTTCAAGGGCGCCAACCCGGCAGCGATCTGGACGATTTTCATCTGCTCGATCTGGCCCATGATCATCAACACCGCCGTCGGCGTGCAGCGCGTGCCGCAAGACTACATGAACGTGGCCCGCGTGTTGAACCTG
>JANPFZ010000367.1:0-4766 GCA_031423655.1 Polaromonas sp. | reverse complement strand
CATGTCGGTCGCGATGAGCAATTGCGGGGCGCTGGGTTGGGTGTCTGATAGCCGCGGCTACCGCTATTCGGCCACAGACCCCTTGTCCAATCAGCCGTGGCCCGCGATGCCTGCCGGTTTTATGAGGCTGGCCGCCAGCGCGGCGGCCGAGGCCGGGTTTGCAGGCTTTACGCCCAACGCCTGCCTGATCAATCGCTACCAGCCCGGCGCCCGCATGGGCCTGCACCAGGACCGCGATGAAGGCGGCCCCGCCCGCGACTTCAGCGCGCCCATCGTGTCCGTGTCGCTCGGCTTGCCCGCCATGTTTCTGTTCGGCGGCCTGCAGCGCAAGAACAAAACCATGCGCTGGCCGCTGCTGCACGGCGACGTGGTGGTGTGGGGCGGGCCGTCACGACTGGCATTTCATGGTGTGGCGCCGTTGAAGGACGGCGAGCATGCGGCGTTGGGGGCGCGGCGGATCAATTTGACGTTTCGGTGTGTGAGATTAAACGACTGATGTGCTATTTATTCAATAGCTGCTTGCGCAGATATTCCCTGGGCTAGAGCGCTTTTTGGTGCTAAAAATTGAGGTTGTTGCGGTATCAACTTGCCGCTGTTACGCAGCTGTAGTGCCACCGATCAAAAAGCTAAAACGGGCTAGCAGTATGGGTTCTTGACCATATAAACGTATGGCGGATAATAAGGATGTCACGCCAACAACAATAAAACATGACTTCAGCACAGTTTGACTGGGACGAAACAAAAAATGCGGCTAACCTGGAGAAGCATCATGTGTCCTTCGAAGACGCCCAAACAGCATTTGTAGATCCGCATCGCGTCATCGCCCGCGACCTCGGTCATAGTGAAAGCGAAGAGCGCTTTTATTGTTTTGGAAAAGTGGCTGGTGGCGTGCTCACGGTTCGATTCACCTACCGGGGCAAGCTGATTCGAATCATCGGCGCCGGTTACTGGCGCAAAGGAAAACAGATTTATGACCAAGAAAATCACTTACACGGATGAGCCATTGGGCAATATTGAAGTCGTCGCCGATTTTTTACCCTCGCCCGCCGAACTGGCCTTTCGCGAAGAAGGTGTCAAAGTCACGCTGGCATTGAGCAAAAGCAGCGTTGATTTTTTCAAGACGGAGGCGTCGAAGCACCAAACGCAATACCAGCGGATGATCCGGCGGCTGATTGATTCTTATGTTGAGGCGCATGTGCCGAAGCCGGTAGCGGGTCGCATCAAGCGAGCGGCCCAAAAGCCTATCTGATCCGTAGTTTTACCAATGTACCTAAGCGAATTCATAGCCCAGCTTCAAATCATCCGGGCACAGCACGGCGATATACAGGTGTGGGTAAAAGATGGTGTTCCACCAAGCCCTCAGGCGTCCGTACAAGACATGCTGCCAATTCGCCCGAGCGATCCGGCCGAGAAAATTGTGTGGATTGAGTAGCATGAAATACATTGCTCGACCGAGGTCTGGATTTCGAAGATGCACAGTACATCTTTGACGGGCCCGCCCTTGAGGTTGAAGATCGACGCAAGGACTATTGGGGAAGTAGGCATGTTTTGCTACGGTCTTCTGCAGGGAGGCTGGTGGTGGTTGGGTACACGCCGCGTGGCGCGGATCGCCATGTCTTCAGCATGAGGAAAGCCAATGAACGCGAACAAAACCGCATCGGCCCGCAAATTGGGCTCTGACCTTAAGCGCGTAGACGCGCATGTAATTGCACCGCAGGAATACGACGAGCTCCCCGAAATCACGGATGAAATGCTTGCGAGGGCAACCGTCAACAAAGGGGGAAGACCCAGGCTGGCTGAAACGAAAAAGCTGATTTCGTTGCGCTTGCCCGAAGAAGTCATCCAGCGGTGGCGGGCCACGGGGCCGGGCTGGCAAACTCGCATGGCGGATCGGCTCAAGCACTTGCCAAAATGAAAATTGACTCGGGTAGCTACTGAATCTGGTTCTACAACCGTTTTACGTGTCAAATGAGCCTTTAGTCCAAGTGTTACCTGGGCCAAGCGCTACTGATTCAGTAGCGCTTCGTCATCCTCCGGCCCCGATACAGTCAGGCATTCCTCAAAAATCCGCGCTGTGCAACGCCGGCAAATTTCCGGGTCAAGTTTCTGAAAGATCGTCGCAATCGCGGTACGCTTGTCGGGGAACTGGTGCTCGGGGCCCAGCAGGCGCGTGAAGCCGGTCTTCTTCCACATCGCGATCACTTCGGGGCGCGGGCGGTGAAAGTACAGGTCGCCACCCATCGCTCGCCGCGCGCTGAGTTCGGCTTCCCACAGCTCGGCGCCGGCCAGGTCGATGAAGTTCATGCTCTTGCCCATGACCAGCAAATGCTTTTGCAGCGTGGCTTCGTGGCGCAGCGCATGCAAGGTATCGGCGACATGCTGGGTGGCGCCGAAATACACCTCGCCTTCCATGCGCAGCAGTTTGAGTTGCGGACATTCCGGCAGCGCTTTTTCAGCGTCATCGATCACCACAAACTGCCGGTCGGGCCGTCGGCTGTCAAAACCCATGGTGCGCATAGCGGGGCGGGAAGTGCGAAATAGAAACGACATCAACGACAAGATCATGCCGAGCAAAATAGCGGTTTCCAGCCGCAGCGTGACGGTGGCCACCATTGTGGCCAGTGCCACGCCGAAGTCGCTGCGGCTCAGGTCAAACAGCTGACGCCAGCGGGCCAGGTCGAGCAGCGACAGCGCCACCAGCAGCAGCAACGCGCCGACGGCTGCCATCGGAATCAGCGCCAGCAGCGGGGCGCTGACGGCCACCAGAACCAGCAGCAGCAGCGCTGAAAAAACCGACGCCAGCGGGGTGCGCGCCCCTGCTTCCATATTCGGCAGCGACCGGTTCAGCGAGCCGCATGAGACGTAGCATGAGAAAAAACCGCCGACGATATTTGACAGACCCTGGCCGCGAAACTCGCGATTCGCGTCAATGCGCTGGCCGGAGCGCAGGGCCACGGTTTTGGCAATCGAGATCGACTGGCCGAGCGCGACGATGGTCAGCGCAAAGGCCAGCCCGATGAGCTCTGACGCCTGCTGCCAGCCGATGCTCGGCACTTCAAGACGCGGCCACGGCGCGGGCACCTGGCCGACCGTACGCAGGGCCGCGCCGCCTGCATCACTGCCGCCGTAGTGCGCCCACCCCCACGCCAGCGCAGTGCCCATGACCAGCCCGACCAGCATGTAGGGCCAACCGCGCCGCAACTTGCGCACCCCCAGCGCGACGGCCACCGTCACAGCCGCGACGGCCAGCGCCATCGGCCGGGCCTGCAGGATTTGCCCGGCGATCTGCCGAATGATGGCCAGCGCGCCGTGCCCGCTCCCTTTGTCAAGACCGAGCAAATCAGGCAGCGCGTACAGGGCAATCAGCAGCGCCGCACCCGAGGTAAAACCAAACAGCACCGCCGGTGAAATGAAATTGGCCAGCACGCCCAGGCGCAGCGCGCCGATGAGCCACTGCATCAGGCCGACCATCACGGTGACCGCCAGCGCCAGCTGAATGTAGGCCGGGCTGAAGGCCAGCGCCAGTGGCGAGAGCATGGCAAACAGCGCCAGCGAATTCGCATTGGTCGGACCGGACATGACGTGCCAGCTGGAACCGAACAGCGCGGCAATGATGCAGGGGACGACCGCCGTGTAGAGCCCGTATTCAGGCGGCAGGCCGGCCAGCGTTGCAAAGGCGATGCCTTGCGGCAACACGAGCACGGCGCCCAGTAGCCCGGCCAGTGCATCGGCGCGCAGCGTGGTGGGCGACACCTGCCTCACCCAGTCACCAAAGAGGCGTTCAGGCCATGAGGCGGCTGGTGCCGGGCTGCTTGGGTTGGATGGCTGATCGGTCACAGCCTGGAAGCATAGCGCGACCTATTGGCACCTTAGCGCAGGCCGAACTGGTGCAGCAACAAGCCCGCCAGCGCCGCCGCGACTATGACGCGAATCACGCCCCACTTCAACTGCCACAAAGCAAAGGCCACAGCCGCGATGAGCGCCAGTGCGATCCAGTCCGGTTGTGTGCTAAATATGCCTGTAGCCCCCGAAGGATATGCGACAGCAGCTATGAAAAACAGAGCAAGATTGAGGATGACACCGACTACCGCTGCCGTGACGGCGGCCAGCGGCGCGGTGAGTTTCAGGTTGCCACGCGTCGACTCGACCCACGGCCCGCCGGCCAGAATAAAAATAAACGAAGGCAAAAACGTGAACCAGGTCGCCACGCAGGCCGCCACTGCCGCGCCCAGAAAAAGCGCGTCCGGACCCAGCACCTGTCGGCCCCAGCCAGCCACGAAACCCACGAACGCAACAATGATGATCAGCGGCCCGGGTGTGGTCTCGCCCAGCGCCAGACCATCCATCATCTGCGCGGTAGTGAGCCACTGGTAATGCTCGACCGCCGCCTGGTTCACATAGGGCAGCACCGCGTAGGCACCGCCGAAAGTCAGCAGCGCGGCTTTGGTAAAAAACCAGCCGACCTGGGTCAGCGTGGCGTCCCAACCGTACGCCGCGAATAGCGCGGCCATGGGCAGCAACCAGAGCAGCACACCGACCGCCAGCACCACCGCAAGCCGCGAGCGCCGGAACAGCGCATGCGGCGGCGTGGGCGTGTCGTCGTCGATCACGGACGCGGCGTGCGCTGCGGTTTCCACGCCTGATTTTTTTCCATGGCCCGCACCGGCGGCCAGCGCATTCGGCGCGATGCGCGCGAGCACAGCGCCAATCAATAACGCGCCAAGCACAACCACCGGGAACGGTATTTTCAATGCCCAAATCGCTAT